>JARGGE010000180.1 GCA_029210865.1 Trueperaceae bacterium | reverse complement strand
CCGCTCGACGAGAGCGCCTGGTAGCGCAGCTGGTCGGCGACGATCCACAGGACGTTGGGGCGCGCGTCGGCCGGGCGCGCATCGGCCGCACCGACTCCGCCCACCCCGCCGGCCCCGCCTGCGCCCGCCGCGTCGCCGCTCATCGCCAGTCGGCCGGCAGCACCCCGGCCGCGTCCTCGGCGAAGGCCGCGAGCAGCGCGATCGTGGCCTCGATGTCGGCGAGGTGGCACAGCTGCACGGTCGAGTGCATGTAGCGCGTCGGCGCGCCGATCGTGGTGGCCCACGCCCCGAGGCCGTGCCGCTGGATCTCGGAGGCGTCGGTGCCGCCACCCAGGTTGCGCTGGTACGGGATGCCGCGCCGCTCGCAGGCGTCGATGAGCCCCTGCACCAGGCGCGGGCTGCCGATCGTGCGGTTGTCGATCAGGTAGATCCCGGTCCCCTCCCCCAGCGCGCACTGGCGCTCGTGGGGCTGGGCGTAGGGGGTATCGGAGGGCAGGGCACCATCGATGGCGACCGCGAGGTCGGCCTCGATGGCGTGGGCGGCGGTCGGCATGCCGCGGACCCCCACCTCCTCCTGGGCGGTGCAGACCGCGTAGACGTCGACGTCCGGCGCCTCGATGCGGTGCATCGCCTCGATCAAGCAGTAGACGCCCACCCGGTCGTCGAAGGCGCGGCCGACCACCACGTCGTCGTTCAGTCGGTCGAAGGTGGCCGCGAAGGTGACCACGTCGCCCACTTGGACGCGCGCGCGCACGTCGTCGGCGGGGCGGCCGAGGTCGATGTAGAGCTCGTGGACCGGGAAGACACGGGTGCGGTCCTCGGGGGTTCCGAGCCAGCCCGCCTGCACGGCGATGACCCCCTTGAGCGGGCCGCCCTCGCCCACCGTGCCGTGCACCAGCACCCGCTGACTCGGCAGCGTCCGCGCGTCAAGGCCGCCGATCGCCCGGAAGCGCACGAAACCTTGGTCGTCGACGTGGCTGACCATCATCCCGACCTCGTCGGCGTGGGCGGCGTAGACCAGCCGCCGCGGGGTCGGCGAGCGCCGGGCGGCGCGCTTGACGGCGATGACGTTGCCCATCCGGTCGCGCCACAGCTCGTCGGTGAGGGGGCGCAGCTCGTCGGCGACGATCGCTTGGACGCCGCCCTCGAAGCCCGACACCCCGGGCGCGTCGCACAGTCGTTGCAGCAGCTCGATCATGAGGGTCTCCGCTCGTCGCGGTGGGTCACCGCGCATGGGGGTCGAAGGCGTCGCGCAGGCCGTCGCCCAAGAAGTTGAAAGCGAGCATGACGATCGCCAGGGCCAGACCGGGGTAGAGCGCGAGGTGCGGGTAGCTGCGCATCGAGGTGAAGCCCTCGGCGATCATCATCCCCCAGCTGGGGGTCGGCGGCGTGGCACCGATGCCGATGAAGCTGAGGAAGGCCTCGGTAGCGATGAACTGCGGGATGAGCAGCGTCACGCGGATGATCAGCGGGCCGAAGATGCCCGGCACCACGTGGCGCGCCAGGATGCGCGCGTCGCGCGCGCCGAGCGCCACCGCGGCCTGGACGTAGTCGCTGTGGCGCAGCGAGAGCGTCATCCCGCGGGTGAGCCGCGCGATGGCGACCCACGAGGTGAGGCTGATCCCGACGACGATCAGGAACATCCCGCCCATCTGCTGGTCGACGACCCGCACCCAGGCGAGCAGCGGGTGGTCGACGGCGCTGCCGCCGAAGCCGGTCTTGAAGGTGACCATCAGCAAGATGATGAAGAGCAGGCTCGGGAAGGCGTAGAGGATGTCGACGACGCGCATCATCAGGTTGTCGAGGCGCCCGCCGTAGTAGCCCGAGATCACCCCGTAGGTCAGCCCGATGCTCAGCGCGAAGAAGGCGCCCAGGAAGGCCACCGAGAGCGAGATGCGGGTGCCATAGATGATCCGGCTCAGCAGGTCGCGCCCCAGGAAGTCGGCGCCGAGCCAGAAGCGCTCACCGGGGGCGGCGTAGGTGGCGTAGATGTCGCCGTCGGCGAAGCCATAGGGGGCGATCCAAGGCGCGAACAGCGCCATCAGGATCAGGACGATCAGCGTCGTGGCGCCGAAGACCGCCGCCCGGTTGCGCCGCCAGCGGCGCCAAGCGCGCTGCGCCGGGCTCGCACCGAACTCGGGCGTCGTCATGGCCACCGCACCACTCACGCGTCACCGCCGATGCCGATGCGCGGGTCGATCACGGCGTAGGTGATGTCGACGACCAGGTTCGCGACCACCAACACGGTCGCGAACAGCAGGGTCGTCCCCATGATCACGGGATAGTCGCGTCCGCTGACGCTGTCGACGAAATAGCGGCCCAAACCGGGCACCGCGAAGATCTGCTCGACCACGAGCGAGCCGGTGACCAGCGCCGCGAACAGCGGGCCGAGGATGGTGACCACCGGGATGAGGGCGTTGCGCAAGGCGTGCTTCACGACGACCCGCGACTCGGGCAGCCCCTTGGCGCGCGCCGTGCGGATGAAGTCCTCGTGGACCACCTGGAGCATGCTCGCGCGCGTGAGGCGCGCGATGACGGCGGCGTGCCCGATGCCGAGCGTGATGGCGGGCAGCACCGCCTGTTGCCAGGTGCCCCAGCGGGCCACGGGCAGCCAGCCGAGCTCGAGCGCGAAGAACCAGATGAGGAGCGGGCCGAGCGTCATCGCAGGCACCGACACCCCGGCCACCGCGAAGAACATGGCGAGGTGGTCGATCCAGGTGTTCGGGCGCAGCGCCGAGACGATCCCCATGGGAAGCCCCACCAGCACCGCGACCGCCAGACCGAGGACCCCGAGCACCGCGGAGACGGGCAGGTGGGCGGCGATGATGTCGTTGACGCTGCGGTTGCGCTGCATGTACGAGGGCCCGAGGTCGCCGCGCAGCACGTTGCCCATGTAGGTCAGGTACTGCTCGAAGAGCGGGCGATCGAGGTCGTAGTAGGCCTCGAGGTTCGCCTGGATCTGCGGCGGCAGCGGCTTGTCCTCGGTGCTGAAGGGGCTGCCGGGCACCGCCGTCATGAGCACGAAAGTCACGACCGAGATGACGAACAGGACGGGGACGAGCGAGAGGACGCGCCGGACGACGACGGTCAGCATGCGGGGTGGGTGCGGACCGAAGCACGGCCTGCCCAACCGAACGGGGCGGCGCACCACGTGCGTGCGCCGCCCCGCCGGAAGGCCGGCTCAGTGCCTCAGTTCCGCACGCTCCACTTCCAGAACTCGCGGTTGAGGCTGGGCGACTGGATGCGCTCCAGGTAGGGCTTGACCAGGAGGTTCTCGGCGTACCAGTAGATGGGCATGGTGCCGGCCTCCTCCTCGACCAGGATGCGCTCGGCCTCCGTGTACATCTCGAGGCGGCGGGCCGGGTCGGACTCGATCGCGGCCTCCGCGATCAGGCGGTCGTACTCGGCGTTGCGCACGATGGCGGCGATGCCGACGTCGCTGGTGAAGAGCTCGGCGTGGATGTTGTTGGCGTCGGGGTAGTCCATGCCCCAACCCATGCGCCAGACGCTGAAGGCACCCTCGCGCCCCATCTGAGCGTACGAGCTGCCCTCGACGGGCTGCAGCTCGACCGTGGCGCCGAGCTCGTTCTGCCACATCTGCTGGACCGCCTGGGCGATGCGGCTGTGCGTCTCGCTGGCGTTGAAGGCGAGCGTGATGGTGGGCAGGCCGGCGCCGCCGGGGTACCCGGCCTCGGCGAGCAGCGCGCGAGCCGCCTCGGGGTCGAACGGGATGCCGACGCCGGCGCTGGGGTCGACGTGGCCGACCGAGCCGGGCGGGGTGAGGGTCGGCGCGGCCACCTCGCCGCCGCGGGTGATGAAGTCGACGATCGCCTGCTTGTCGGTCGCCATGGCGAAGGCACGGCGCACCCGGACGTCGTCGAACGGCGCCTGCAGGGCGTTGAAGTTGTAGTAGTACAGGACGAAGCGCGGGCCGTTGTAGTACTCGGCCGACAGCTCGGGGGCGTTCCGGACGCGCTCGAGGTCGCTGGCCGGGACGTCGACCGTATCGATCTCGCCGTTCTCGTAGAGCGCCATCGCCGTCGATTCCTGCGGCACCACGTAGAGGTTGACCACGTCGATCTGGACGTCGTCGGCCGCGAAGTAGGTGGGGTTCTTCTCGAGCACGGCGAGGTTCTCGGGCTCGAGCTGGGTCAGCTTGTACGGACCGTTGACGACGATGTTCTCGGGCAGCGTCCACTGATCGCCGTGGGCCTCGATGGCCCAGCGCGGCACCGCGTGGCCGATCGAGCCGAGCGAGGACAGGAACCACGAGGCCGGGGCGATCAGGTCGATCTGGACGGTGCGCTCGTCCAGCGCGCGCACGCCGAGGGTCGTGAGGTCGGCGACCTCGCCCTGGTTGATCGCCTGCGCGCCCTCGATCACGTAGAGGCGGTAGGCCATGGGGGCGGCCGTCGCCGGGTCGACGATGCGCTGGAACGAGTAGACGTAGTCGTCGGCGGTCACGGGCGTGCCGTCGGACCAGGTCCAGCCCTCGCGCAGGGTGAAGGTGTAGGTGGTGCCGTCGTCGGAGACGGTCCACGACTCGGCGCCGGCCGGGATGACCGCGCCGGCCGTGAAGTCGTAGCCGACCAGGGTCACGAACTGGTTCGCCGACACGTCGTAGAGCCAGTTGGTGGTGGGGTCGATGATGAAGGGGTCTTGGTTCAGGCTGACGTTCAGCGTGGTCTGCGCCATGATGGGCGCGGCCAGGACGAGCGCTGCGGTGAGCGCGGTGAGCCAGCGAGCTCGAATCCTCATACGGACGTACCTCCGGGGGGCTCGGGCGTTCGGACGCAGGGTCCGGCCCGGGCGAAGCGTTCGCTACGGGGCCAAGGTCTCGCGCGGCGCTCCTTTCGGTCGAGACAGGTTGAGAGAACGTTATACTCCCGTTTCCCGATTGTCAACCTGCGCACGATCGCCGGGCGCCTCCGCGGGCGCCGATGACGGTGCCGTGCCGAGGCGACCCGCATCGTCCAGCACGCGTCCGCGGCCATGGAGCACGCGGAGCGACGCGACGGCGCGCGCGCCGCGACCGCGTCGGCCCGTGGTATATCGACGCAGATGCCCAACGACCAGGACGTCCCGGCCGACACGGCGGGCGCGAGCGCGCCGCGCCCGACGCGCGGACTCGCGCGCGCGAAACGGGCGACGCTCAAGGAGGTCGCGCAGGCCGCCGGGGTGTCGGTGGGCATGGCCAGCCGCGTGCTCGGTGATTACGGATCGTTCAGCGCCCGCACCAAAGAGAAGGTGCTGGCGGCGGCGCGCGCGCTCGAGTACCGCCCGAACGCCGTCGCGCGTTCCCTGCGCGTCGGCCGCACCAAAGCGATCGGAGTGGTGGTCGCCAACATCGCGAGCTACCACTGGATCACCTTCGTCCGCGGCGTCGAGGCCGCGGCCGGACGCCACGGCTACCAGGTCATCCTCGGCCACACGGCCGACGACCCGGCCCGCGAACGCGAGCACATCCGCTCGCTGTACCAGCGCAACGTCGACGGGCTCATCATCGCGCCCATGCCCGAGAACGAGGAGCGCATCCGCGACCTGGTCGAGGCGGGCTTCCCGATCGTGCTCACCGAGTCGACCATGGAGCGGGTGGCGACCCCCAAGATCAACATCGACGACCACCGCGCCGCCTTCGAGGCGACGACGCACCTGCTCAACCTGGGCCATCGCCGCGTCGGGTTCGTCGCCGGCGACCGTGCGCTCTCCTCGGGGCGCGACCGCCTCCAGGGCTACCTCGACGCCCTCGTCGCGCGCGGTGTCGCCGTGGACGAGGACCTGATCGGCCACGGCGAGTACCACTTCGACGAGGCCTTCGCCGAGACCGACCGTCTGATGGCGCTCGCGCGCCCGCCCACGGCGCTGCTCGTCGCCAACGAGACGATGCTCGGCGCCACCCTCCAGTGCCTCAAGGAGCGGCGCGTGCGCATCCCCGACGACGTCTCGCTCATCGGCTTCGACGACCCGCCGTGGGCCGCCTTCTTCACGCCCGCCATCACCACCATCCGCACCCCCCGCGACCGCATGGGCGGCATGGCGGTGCAGATCCTGATCGCGATGGCCGACGCCCGCGAGGGCCAAGCGCGCGAGGTCGGCGAG
>JARGGE010000017.1 GCA_029210865.1 Trueperaceae bacterium | reverse complement strand
ACCTGGTCGAGGACGACGACCGCGCGGTGCTCGCGCGGATCCGCGACCTGCTGGGGTACCTGCCGTCGTCGGCGCGCGAGGCGCCGCCGCGCCGCCCCACCCGCGACACCGCCGAGCGGCGCGTGCCCGAGGCCGCCGCCCGGGTGCATCCCGACCCCAAGCGCACCTACCCGATGCGCGAGGTGATCGCCGCCATCGTCGACGACCAGCGCTTCCTAGAGGTCCAGCCGGACTTCGCGCGCAACATCGTCGTCGGCTTCGCCCACCTCGACGGGCGTTCGGTCGGGATCGTCGCGAACGACCCCAGCCACCTGGCCGGTACGCTCACGATCGACGCCTCGGACAAGGCGGCGCGCTTCGTGCGCACCTGCGACGCCTTCAGCGTGCCGGTGGTGACCTTCGTCGACGTCACCGGTTTCCTGCCGGGCGTGGCGCAGGAGCACGGCGGCATCATCCGGCACGGCGCCAAGATGCTCTACGCCTACGCCGAGGCGACCGTCCCCAAGGTGACCGTGATCGTGCGCAAGAGCTACGGCGGCGCGTACCTGGCGATGAGCTCGCAGGACCTGGGCGCCGACGTGGTGCTGGCCTGGCCGACCGCCGCGGTGGCCGTCATGGGCGCCGACGGCGCCGCGAACGTGCTCCACAAACGCGAGATCGAAGCTTCGCCCGACCCGGCCGGCACCCGCGCCCGGCTCGTCGAGGCGTACCGCCGCGAACACGACCACCCCTTCCGTGCCGCTGCGCGCGGGTACGTCGACGACGTCATCGACCCGGCCGACACGCGCCGCCACCTGGCGCGCCACCTGGCGATGCTCGAGCACAAGCGCGTCGAGCGGCCGTACCGGAAGCACGGCAACGTGCCCCTGTGATCGTGGGTACCCTGTCGGACGTGCGCGGCCCCCGCGGGCTGCATCAGGAGGCGCCATGACCGCAGACCAGCTCATCGACCTCGGCCTGAACGTCGTCGCCGCGATCGCGATCCTCGTCGTCGGTTGGGTGGTGGCCGGCTGGGTGGAGCGGCTCGTGCGCTCGGCCACGCAGCGCAACGACAAGCTCGACGCCACGCTGGTGTCCGTCTTCGCGCGGGTCGCCCGCTGGGCGGTCATCGTCTTCACCCTGATCGCCGTGCTCGACCGCTTCGGCGTGCAGACCACCAGCCTGGTGGCGCTGCTCGGGGCGGCCGGCCTCGCCGTCGGCCTGGCGCTGCAGGGCGCGCTGTCGAACGTCGCCGCCGGCGTGATGATCCTGGGGCTGCGCCCCTTCCGGATCGGCGACGCCGTCGACATCGGCGGGACGGTCGGTGCGGTGGAGGACGTCGGGCTGTTCGTCACCAAGATGCGCACCTTCGAGGGCGTGCCGGTCTTCATGCCCAACGGCCGCATCTGGGGGAACGAGATCAAGAACTTCAGCCGCGCCGAGCGCCGCCGCATCGACCTGACGGTCGGCGTGGGCTACGGCGACGACCTCGACCGCGCGCTCGCCGCCCTCACGGCCGTCGTGGCTGCCGAGCCGCGGATCCTGGCCGAGCCTGAGCCGCTGGTCAAGGTGAACGGCCTGGGCGACAGCGCGGTCGACTTGCTCGTGCGCGTCTGGACGCTGCCGGCCGACTTCCTCGCCACCCAGATGGACCTGACCAAGGCGGTCAAGCAGCGCCTGGACGCCGAGGGCATCAGCATCCCCTTCCCGCAGCGGGACGTGCACGTGATCGCTACGGAGCCGACCGCCGCCAACTGAAGACGGCGAGCGCGGCAGCCAACAGCGCCGCGGTCGCGACGAGCGCCGCTCGGTAGGCGAGGAGCGGCGGCGCGTCCGCGCTGCCGACACCGCTCGCGACCGCGCCCACCACGACGCCGAGCCCGGCCTGCAGCAGCGCGCTGCCGCCGATCGCGAAGACGTTGACCGCCGTGACCGCGCGCCCCGGCGCGGACGGGAAGGTGGCGCGCGCCGCCGCGTAGCCGAGCACGTTCGCGCCCGCGCCTAGGCCGTACGCGGCCCAGAGGGCCGCGAGCAGCGCGACCGGGGTGCCGGCCGGGACCGCGGCCAACGCCACGAGCACGACCAAGGCGAGGGTGGCGCCGCTCGCCATCGTCCGCTCGATGCCCCAGCGGCCGGCCACGGGCCCGGCGATCAGGTAGCCCGTCGTCGCGGCCGACCCCAGCACCAGCAGCAGGGCGGCCGCCGTGGTCCGCGGCAGGCCGAGCCCGCCCGTCATGAACGGCCCGCCCCAGAGCCCCTGCAGCGCGAACAGGCCGCCGGTGAGGGTGAAGACCAGCAACGCCAACCGCCAGAAGGCGGCACTCGCGAAGATCCGAGCGAACCCGACGGGGTCGGGGAGGGGATCGTCCGCGGTCGCGCCGTCGGTCGCCGCGGCGGTCGCCGTGCTCGGCCGCGAGGGAGCGGCGCGAACCACGGCGACGATCGCCAGCGCGGCCAGCAGGGTGGCGGCGGCGGCCACGACGAAGACCCCGCGCCAGCCGACGGCACCCGCGAGCGCCACGAGCGGCGTCGTGGCGCCGAGGGCGCCGAGGCTGCCCAACCCCACGAACACTGACGACACGGTGGCGAAGCGCGCCGGTGGGAACCAGGCGGCGAACGCCTTGAGCGACCCCATGAGCACCCCCGCCATCCCGAAGCCGATGAGCGCGCGGCCGACCGCCAGCCCGAGGAAGCCGTCGGCGGCGGCGGTGACGAGGCTGCCCGCCACGGCGGCGAGCATCAACAGCGGCGTGACCACCCGCGGCCCCCAGCGGTCGAGCGCGGCGCCGAGTGGCAGCTGGGCCACGGCGAAGGCGACGTAGAAGAGGCTGGTCATGGCGCCGAGCTGCTCGGGGCCCAGCCCGGCGTCGCGCGTGAAGTCGTCGGCCAGCACGGCGTTGGTGGAGCGGAAGAAGAAGCTTAGCAGGTACGCGAAGAGGAGCGTGCCGACCAGCGCGATGCGGGACCTCACGAGCGGAAGCTAGCACGCGTCTGGCGGGCCGGGGGTCCCCGACGGTGGAGCCTTGTGCTCGCGACCGCACGAGCCGATCGGCGCGAGCGACCGCGCTTCAGAAGACGTCGCGCAGGTCCTCGAGCACCTGCCAGCCGACGCCCTCGGGGGTGCCCTCGAGCGCCGCCTGGAGGCGTTCGGCGACCCAGGCGAGCACGGTGGCCGCGTCGTCGCCGTCGTCGACGAAGCGCAGCACGGTCAGCTGGTAGACCTGCTGGGTGGCCGACAGGGTGCCGTCGTCGAAGAAGGTGAAGGGCGCGGCCGGCATCGGGTCCCACAGCACGTGGACGTCGCCGTCGAGGGTCGCGGGCAGGTGCGTCGCTAGGTCGACGGGCGCCTCACGCGGGTGCCAGACGTACCCCTGCAGCAGCCGGACGGCGCGGCGGCCGGCCTGTGCGCGGGCGCCGCGGCGCACGTCGCGGTCGTCGCCCGGCGCCTCGGGGCGCTGGTCGGCGTCGTCGACGGGGGGACCCGCGAGCTCGGGCTGGTCGTGGGGGTCGCTCACGCTCGGTCCGGGCGGCTCACGCGTCGTCCGCGCCCCAGCCGGGTGCGTCGACCAGGTGGGCGAGGTCGGGCAGCGCCGCGCGCCAGCGCGCGGCGAATGCGGCGGGCCGGTCGATGAGCAGCGCCTGGAAGCCCAGCGTGCGGGCGGCCTCGACGTTGCCCGGGGCGTCGTCGACGAAGACGATGGCCGCAGGCTCGAGCCCCATCGCCTGTTCGAGCGCCGCGAAGGCGGCCGGCTCGGGCTTGCGGACGCCGATCTCGTTGCTGAAGACGAAGCGCTCGATGCGCGCGGTCCGGACGTCGTCGCGGACGCGGTCGCACAACACGGGCACGTTGTTCGAGAGCATCCCGACCACGAACCCCCCGGGGATGCCGGCGAGGAGCGCGTACGTCGCCGCGCGCTCGAGGGGGGCGTCGAGGAAGGCGGTGCGGAACGCCCCGGCGTCCACCTCACGGCCGAGGTCGCGCGAGAGCGCCGCCTGGAAGCCGGGCAGGTCGAGGCCGCCGATCTCGAAGGCCTCCATGCGCTCGAGGTACGGCGCGCGCACGGCGGCGGGCTCGAGGCCGTAGAGGGCGGCGAGCCGAACGATGGCGCGGCCATCGAAGGTGCCCACCGTGAACACGCCACCCCAGTCGAAGGCGATGCCGCGAACCGGGGTGGCGGCGGTCACGACGCGATCGGTTCGGCGGTCGGGCGCATGTCGCGCTGCGTGATGGAGCGCCCGTTCTCGCGCTGGTACCAGTCGAAGAAGATGCGCGCGAAGGGGAGCCCGAAGAAGAGCAGACCGAACACCTTCATGATCGCCCCGGCGAGCGCCTGGTCGGACAGGACGTCGAGCCCGAACGCCCGCGGCGCCATCGCGTAGACCGGGTAGATGACGTCGGGGTGGAAGGTGATGCCGGCGAACACGGGCAACTGCGAGATCGGGATGACGAAGAGGTACGCCAACCGCACCACGTACGGCGCCTTGGGGAGCTCCTCGATCGGGCTGAGGATGGGCCACCAGAGCATGATCGCGGTGACCAGGAAGAGGACGTGCTCGACGTGGTGCACCCACGAGCTGAGCAGCGCGGCTTGGTAGAAGGTCGGCACGTGCCACACGGCGAACGAGACGGCGAAGACGGTGAAGGTCACCACCGGTCGCAGCAGCACCCGCGCGGTCGGGAACACCAGCGGATGCAGCAGCAGCGAGCGCCACAGCCACGCCGGCACGCCGACGATCAGCATGCGCGCCACCACGTAGGCGAGCAGCAGGTGCTGCACCATGTGCGCCGAGAGCAGGTAGCGCTCGGCGAGGTCGTGGAGCGGCGACCCTTCGACCAGGTACATCAGCACGAGGCCCGCGTAGAACCAGCGCGCGGCGGCGGCCGGGTAGGGCTGGTCGGGCGCCAGCCGGGCGCGCAGCGGGCCGGTGGCCAGCGTGTACGCGACGCCGAGCGCGAGGATCCCGCCGATGAGGACGGGGTCGAGCTGCCAACCGACGTAGATGCCGTCCATGCTGGTCAGTCCCTCACTCGAGCGCGAGCGCGTTGCGGAGTTCGAGGACGTCGGGGCCGGTGAGGCCCTGGTCGCGTTGGGCGGCGACTTCGTCGGGGCGGATGGCGTCGAAGCCGTCGGGGGCGGGGACGCCGTCGAAGCCGGCGAGGGCGTGGTTGACGACGGCGGCGATCTGGTCGTCGCTGAGTTGCGCCCAGGCGGGCATGAGGCCGTTGTAGGCGGTGCCGTCGACGGTGATGGGGCCTTGGAGGCCGTAGAGGAGGACGTCGATGAGGTAGGTGCGTCCGCCGTCGGCGGCGTAGAGCTCGTCGGTGTGGCCGGCGAGGGGTGGGAAGACGCTGGGGAGGCCGAGGCCGGTGGCCTGGTGGCAGGCGACGCAGTTGCTGGTGAAGGTGGTGGCGCCGAGCTCGGTGTCGTACTCCGGGTTCGCGGCACCCGCCTGCGCGAGCACGTTCACGCCCGCCGCGGGCGCCTCGGGCTCGGGTTCGGCCACGACCGCCTCGGCGACAACGTCCTCGAACGAGACCTCGAAGCCGTCGGTCGCCGCCGCGGGGGGCACGATCGCGAGCGAGAGGTCCTTGGGCCGCGGGCTGTCGGCTCGCTCGGCCTGCGAGCGGCTCGCGCCGTCCGATGCGATGTTGGCCGCGACGTCCTCGGGCAGGTCGGCCGCCCCGTGGCCACCGGCTGGATCGGCAGCGTGCACGTCGGCCTCGTCGGCCGCGCGTTCCTCGCCACCCCGGAGGGCGGCGAGCACCGCCGTCCGCGATGCGACCTCGGCGGCGTTCGCGGTCGGCGCCACCGACGCGGGCAGCACGAACATGAGCGAGAGCGCCACGAAGGTGCCCATGGCGATGAACATGCCCGACGAGAAGAACCCGGTGTAGATCTTCGGGTCGTCGCGCAGGTGCATGAAGAACCAGATGACCATCCAGAACTTCACGACCGACATGGCGACCAGCCAGAACATCACTTGGCCGGAGGTGAGCCAGGCGACCGGGTGCTCGACGATCGCGAACTCGACGTAGGTGATCACGGCGAGGATCAACGCGACGACCACGTAGATCCCGACGCCGCCGTGCTTCTTGTGTTCCGCCATCGTTCTCAGGACCTCCGGCTCACGCGAACTCGACGAGGTAGACGACCGTGAAGATGACGATCCAGACGACGTCGACGAAGTGCCAGTACAGACCGGCGACCTCGAGGTAGACCTCGTCTTTGCTCGTCCACGGTTTGACGAAGGAGTGGACCAGGATCGACAGGAGCCAGATCACCCCGATGGTGACGTGCACCCCGTGGGTGCCGGTCAGGACGAAGAAGGTGGTGCCGAACAGGTTGCCCTGCAGGGTCAGGCCCAGGTCGACGAAGTGGGCGAACTCGTAGACCTGGAAGCCGAGGAAGATCGACCCGAAGAAGGCCACCCCGAAGGTCCACAAGCGGAAGCGGAAGGTGTCGTCCTGGCGCAGGGCGTGGAGCGCGAGCACCATCAGGAAGGACGACATCAGCAGCACGAAGGTCGAGACCGTCGTGAGGGGGATGTCGAGGACCTCGACCGGGTACGGGCCGACGAGGCTGCGCCCCTTGTAGACGAGGTAGGTGCCGATCAGCGTCCCGAAGAACATGGTGTCGGACGCCAGGAAGATCCACATCATCAGCTTGATGTCGGGAAGCTTGGTGCTGCGGTAGTGGCCGGATTCCATGCCCGGGGTGACGGCAGCGGTGGTCGCTGGTGTGGCGCTCACGAGCGGGCCCCCTTGGGATGGGCGTGGCCGCCGGCCGGCAGGTGGTGGCCGCCGACGCCCTCGAAGGCCCAGCCGAAGGTGCCGACGAAGAAGATCAGGATGGACAGGCCGAGCACCCAGAAGTTGTGGTAGAGGAGCCCGTACGAGAACGGCAGGAAGGCGATGCCCATGATGAACGGGTACCAGCTCTGGCCCGGCATGTGGATGCCGTTGGCGTCGTACGGCTCCGAGGCCGACTCGGGCACGCGGTGGCCGTGGACGCTCTCGGGGTACTTCTGCACCCAGTGCGCGTCGCGGTCGTTGACGACCGGCTGGCGGTCGAAGTCGTGGTGCGGGGGCGGCGAGGTGGTCGCCCACTCGAGCGTGCGCCCGTCCCAGGGGTCGTTGCCGGCGGGCTTGCCGCGGAGCAACCCGTGGACGAGGTTCACGGCCAGCAGGATCAGCCCGATCATCATGACGAAGGTGCCCGCGGTGGAGAGCAGGTTGGGCAGCTCGAGGCCGATGCCGGCGACGTAGGTCTGGGTCCTACGCGGCATGCCCATCAGGCCCGCGATGTGCTGCGGGAAGAAGATCAGGTGCAGCCCCGGCACCAGGAACCAGAAGCCGAGCTTGCCGATGCGCTCGTCCATCATCTTGCCGCTCATCTTCGGGAACCAGTAGTAGACGCCGGCGAAGAAGGCCATGAGCGCGCCACCGCCCATGACGTAGTGGAAGTGCGCCACGACGAAGTACGAATCCTGCGCCTGCGCGTCGAAGGGCGGGACCGCGAGCATGATCCCGGTGATGCCGCCGATCGTGAAGGTGATCAGGAACGAGATGGCGTAGAGCATCGAGGTGGTGAAGACCACCTTGCCGCCCCAGATGGTGCCGACCCAGTTGAAGATCTTGATCCCGGTGGGGATGCCGATCACGAAGCTCGTGAGCGCGAAGGCGGTGTTGACCACGGGGCCGAGACCGGTGGTGAACATGTGGTGGCTCCACACCGCGAAGCCCATGAAACCGATGAAGATGCCCGAGAGGATGATGACCGGGTACCCGAACAGCGGCTTGCGGCTGAACGTGGGGATCACCTCGGAGATCACCCCGAAGGCCGGCAGCACGATGATGTAGACCTCCGGGTGGCCGAAGATCCAGAAGAGGTGCTGCCACAGGATCGGCATGGCGCCCGCTTGCGGCACGTAGAAGAGGGTGCCGAAGGTGCGGTCCATGATCACTTGGAAGAGCGCGATCGTGAGCGGCGGGAACGCGAAGATGATCATGAAGGCCGTCACGAGCATCATCCAGGTGAAGACCGGGACGCGCATCATCGTCATGCCGGGCGCGCGCATGCTGATGATCGTGACGATCAGGTTCATCGCGGTCACCAGCGTGCCGATGCCACCGACGAACAGGCCGATCATGTAGAAGTCGGTGCCGTTGCCGGGGTTGTTCGAGAGCGACGTGAGCGGCGAGTAGGCGAACCAGCCGGCGTCGGGCGCCCCTCCGAGGAAGAAGCTCGAGTACACGAACAGCCCCCCCACGGCGTAGATCCAGTAGCCGAAGGCGTTCAGCCGGGGGAAGGCGAGGTCGCGCGCACCGATCTGCAGGGGCACGAAGTAGTTCGCGAAGCCGATGCCGAGCGGCATGATCGCGAGGAAGACCATCGTGACGCCGTGCATCGTGAACATCTGGTTGTACGCATCGGGGTTCAGGACCGTGTTGTTCGGCACCGCCAGCTGTAGGCGGATCAGGAAGGCCTCGATGCTCGCGGCGGACATGAAAAGGAAGCTCGTGAAGATGTAGAGCAGGCCGAGCCGCTTGTGGTCGACGGTGGTGAGCCAGCTGAGCCAGCCGGCGTCCCAGTTGGGGCGGGTGAAGACGCCGCTGCCCGCGGGTGCGGCGACCGTGACCTTACTGACCGCCATGGAGCCCTCCTTGGGCGAGCGCAGCGGACGCGGCGTCCGGGACGCCGAGGCTGAGCAGGTACGCGACGATGGCGTCGATCTCCTCGTCGGCGTTCGGGTCGTCGACGACCCAGAGCGTCGGCATGCGGTTCGTGGGCTTGACCGCCTGAGGGTCGCGCAGCCATGCGGCGAGGTTCTCGGGGGTGTTGTCGAGGACCGCGGCGCCCACCGTGGTGCGGAGGCCGAAGTTGGTGAGGTTCGGGAAGTCGGGGTTGCCGACCGGGACGTTCGCGTAGTAGCCGTCGATCGTGTGGCAGCCGATGCAGCCCTTCTGCGCGACGAGCTGTTGACCGCGCTGGACCAACGGGTCCGCTTGGACGACCTGGTCGGCGGCGCCTTGGAAGGCGGCGACCCAGGCGTCGAACCCGGCGTCGTCCTCGGCGATCACGCGGAAGCGCATGTACGCGTGCGCGCCCAGGCACAGCTCGGCGCACTGTCCGTAGTACGTGCCCGGCTGGTCGGCGACGAACCAGACCTGGTTGCGGTTGTTGGGGATCATGTCGCGCTTGCCGGCCAGGTTGGGCACCCAGAAGCTGTGGAGCACGTCGGCGGAGTCGAGCTCGACCACGACGCGACGGCCCGCGGGGATGATCAGCTCGTTCGCGGTGGTGATGCCCAGCTCGGGGTACTCGAACTTGAACCACCACTGGTAGCCGGTCGCCTTGACGAGGACGTCGCCGGGCTCGAGCGCCGTGACGTCGACGCGCTGCTCGGTGGCGAAGATCGTGCGGACGGTGGGCACGGCGACGAGCACCACGATCACGGTGGCGACGACCGTCATCGTGATCTCGAGCGTCGTGTTGCCATGGGTCTGGGTGGGGATCGCCTTCGCGTCGGAAGCGTTCTTGGCACGGAAGCGCACGATCGCGAAGATCAAGGTCCCGAAGACCCCGATCATCACCGGCCAGCTGAGCCAGAACGTCCAGAGGAAGATGTCCTTCTGAGCTTGCGCGACTGGACCCTGCGGGTCCAGCGCGCTCTGTGGGCCGGCGAACTCGCAGCCGGCGAGCAACAGCGTGGCCGCGAGCAGGAGCCCCCCCAAGCGCCATCGTCTTGCTTGCACGTTGTCGTCCTCCTAAGGGGTGGAAGGTCACGGGACCAGATGAAAACGTCCCGGCAGTGTAGTCGCGACAGGCTAGCATGCCCCTTCGGTTCGTCAAGACCCCACCCGGGCACGTTCGGGACACGTCTCGGAGGGCGTTGTACCGTCGTGCGTTCGACGCGAACCAGGGACGTTCGTACCTGGCGCTCCATGAGGAAGTGTGCCTTAGGTCACGCTCGCTCGTCGCCGCGGGGCGCGAACGGTTCGGAGCGGTAGGCGAGCGCCTCGGCCAGGTGCGCCGCGGTGACGCGCGGCGCGCCCTCCAGGTCGGCCAGGCTGCGGGCGACGCGGCGCAGGCGCTCCGCGCCCCGCGCCGAGACGTGCCCCGCCGCGGCGGCCCGCGCGAGCAGCCGGGTCGTCGCTGGGTCAAGCGTGGCGTGCCGATCGAGGGCGGCCCCGGTCAGGCGCCCGTTGCTGCACCCCTGACGGGCGAGCGCGACGGCGCGCGCCCGCGCCACCCGCGCCGCCACGTCCGCGCTCGCCTCGCCGCGGGCGCGGCCGATCACGTCGTCGGGCCCCAGCCGGGGCAGCCTCAGGCGCAGGTCGAAGCGATCGAGCAGCGGTCCGCTCAGGCGCCCTTGGTAGCGGCGGCGGTCGCTGGGGTGGCAGCGGCAGGGCTGCGCGCCGTCGCCGTCGTGGCCGCACGGACACGGGTTCATCGCCGCGATCAGTGTGAAGCGCGCCGGGTAGGTGCGCCGCCCGTGGGCTCGCGAGAGCGCCACCACGCCCTCCTCGAGCGGTTGCCGCAAGCCCTCGAGCGCGCGCCGCGACCACTCGGGCAGCTCGTCGAGGAACAGCACGCCGCCGTGGGCGAGGGTCACCTCGCCCGGGCGCAGCGCCGGGCCGCCGCCCAGCAGGCCGGCCTCGCTGCCGCCGTGGTGCGGGGCGCGGAAGGGCGCCCGGCGCACCATCCCGGTGACGGGCGCGCCGGCGGCCGAGCGCACGAGGGTGGCCGTCCAGGCGGTGGCGTCGTCGAGCGGCGGCCACACCCCCGGTGCCCGCCGCGCGAGCATCGACTTGCCGCAGCCCGGCGGCCCCACGAGCAGGAGCGGGTGTTCGCCGACCGCCGCGACCTCGAGCGCGCGGCGGGCGACGGCGTGGCCGCGGACGTCGGCCAGGTCGAGCGCTGGCTCGCTCGGGTCCGGGGCGTGGGGGCGATCCGTCGGCGGCGGAGGCGCACGCCCGCTGCGGACGTACGCGACGGCGTCGGTGAGGGTGGCCACGGGGACGACCTCGACGCCCGCGACCAGCCGCGCCTCGTCGGCGTGGACCGCGGGCACCAACACCTGGGCGCTCGTACTGCGCGCGAGCAGCGCGGCCGCGAGCACCCCCGGCACACCGCGCACCGTGCCGTCGAGCGCCAGCTCGCCGACGACCACCGCCGCGGCCAGCCGCCCGGTCGGCACCAGGCGCTGCGCGGCGAGCACCGCGAGGGCGATGGCGAGGTCGTACCCCGGGCCCGCCTTGCGCAGGTCGGCCGGCGCCAGGTTCACCGTGACGCGCGAAGGCGGGAGCCCCCAGCCGCCGTGCTTGAGCGCCGCTCGCACCCGCTCCTTGGCCTCCATGACCGCAGCGTCGCCGAGGCCCACCACGTGCAGCGCCGGCAGGCCGCCGGCCACGAGCACCTCGACGGTCACCGGCACCGGCTCGAGCCCCACGAGGGCGCAGGCGGTGGTGGTGGCGTGCATGCGTCGAGGATGCCAGGGTCCTTCAGCTATCGGTCTGTTTTCGACAGCCGTGGCCGTGGGCCTCTCGGCCGTGGCCGGGGGCCTCTCGGCCGTGCACTCGGTGTGACGCTCGCTGACCGTGCGGGTTGCGTCGGGCGAGATCAAGCTGCGCTGATCTCCGGGATGGCGTCGAGTCCGTCACCGTCCAGACGGACGACCACGACCTACACTGGCGTTGACGAGCGCCGCGTCGTTACGGGCGCCGCACGGCCCGCTCGACCTACGGAGGTACTCCATGACCCGAACGCTTCGAAGCCTCGTCCTCACCTTGGCAGGTGCGGCGCTCCTGACGGCCTGCGGCGGGCTGATCGGCCTTCCCGAACCCGTCGACGTCGCTACGGCGTTCGGCTTCGGCGAAGGCATCGCCGTCGACCTGACCACCGCGGCGCCCGCGGACGTCGCCGTCGCTCAGGCCGGCGCCACGTACGAGGGTTCGATCGACGAGACCTTCACGATCGCGTCGGCCGACGTGCCTGGCATCCTCCGGGGCCTCGTCCGCATCGACGGTGTGAGCGAGACGTTGTCGCTGGCGACCAGTGTCACCGTCGTCACCGCAGTACCCAGCGTCTTCCCGACTTCCTTCAGTGCGTCGGATGCCAGCCTGACCGGTCTCACCGTCTTGCGCAACGGCGCCACGATCCTCGGACCGCTCTCGTTCACGGGTTTCGCCAGCGCGTCGATGTCCTTCACCGCCGGCGCCGCTTGTGATGGCGTGACCTCGTGCACCTACACAGCCGCGGCCCAGGTCGATCTGCTCGAACTCGGCATCAGCGGCGCGACCGCCAACACCTATGCCAAGACCATCATCGACGGCGGTACCTTCCGGGTGCAGGCCGATTTCGCTCTCGACGTGGAGCCGGCGCTGCCGGTCGGCGCCACCATCGAGGCGGTCGTCGTCGGCACGGGCGCGATCATCGAGTAACAGCCTCCACGACCATCGCGTCGGGTCCGAACGAACGACGATGGAACGCCCCCCGGACCGCGCGGTCCGGGGGGCGTTGCCGTGCGGGTGCGGCGCGTGGTCAGTCGGGCAGCACGTGCGCGTACACGCCGAAGGTGCCGGGCCCGACGTGGGCGGCGATGACCGCCCCGAGCTCGTACACCTGGCCGACCTCGGAGGCCACGCCGGCGTCGGCGATCGCCTGCCGCAGCTTGTCGGCGGCGGCGGCGTCCTGGATGTGGAGGAAGTCGAGCGCCAGGCGGCCCGGGTGGGCGGCGGCGTGCGCCTTGACGCGGTCGACGATCTCGGCGATCGCCTTCTTGGTGCCGCGCGCCTTGGCGGCCGGGACGATCTTCCCCTCGACGAGGGTCAGGATCGGGCGGATGTTCAGCAGCCCGCCCAGGAGCGCCGATGCGCGCCCGAGGCGACCCCCCTTGACCAGGTAATCGAGCGTGCCGACCGAGAAGAGCACCAGCTGGTGCGGCTTCATCGACTCGAGCGTCGCCACGATGTCGGCCAGCGCCGCACCCTCGGCGCGCATCTTGGCGGCGTGGCGCACGAGCGCGCCGACGCCGGCGCTCGCGCCCAGGCTGTCGACGATGGAGACCGGGACCGCGGCCTCCTTGGCGGCCAGGTTGGCCGACTGGAAGGTGCCCGACAGCGCGCTCGAGATGCAGACGACCAGGATCTCGGTGGCCCCCGCTTCGGCCGCGGTCCGGTAGGCCTGGGCGAAGTCCTCCGGGCTCGGTTGGCTGGTGGAGGGGAGGTCGGCGCCGGCGTCGACGCCGGCGACGATGTCCTTGGGGGTGATGTCGATCCAGTCGCGGTGGGTCTTGCCCTGGAAGGCGACGTAGAGCGGCACGCGGTGGACGTCGAGGTCCTCGAGCTCGCTGCCCGGGATGTCGCACGTCGAGTCGGTGACGATGGCCAGCATGCGGTCTCCTTCGGCCATCGGATGAAGTCCGACGGCGGGTGGTCGGGCGTCCGGCGTTCCGGATAGCGTAGCAGAGCGCCCCGAACCGGGGGAACGGAGGTCGTGCCGTGACGGAACTCGCCTGGGCCCTGCTGCAGCCCTCGACGCTGCTCGTCGCGCTGGTCGCGCTGGCGCTGGTCGCGACCTGGCTTCGCTGGACCGCGATCGCAGCGACGCTGCTCACGGCCTTCCTCGCCGCGGTCGCGGC
Source organism: Trueperaceae bacterium (assembly GCA_029210865.1). GTDB lineage: Bacteria > Deinococcota > Deinococci > Deinococcales > Trueperaceae > JAABTL01. The sequence continues at coordinate 4,432 of JARGGE010000017.1, read as the reverse complement.
GGTGGTGCTGCTGCCGGTGGGCGAGTGGCTGGGGGCGCCGCTCGAGACGCGCGTCGCGGCCGCGCCGCTGCCGCCCACCGCGGACGGCATCGTCGTGCTCGGCGGTGCGGTCGAGTGGCGGGTCACGCGCGAGCGCGGCCGTTTGTCGCTCAACGAGGCGGGGGAGCGGATCGCCGCCGCGGCCGCCCTCGCGCAGCGCTACCCCGACGCGCGGGTCCTCGTGACCGGCACGTTCGGAGACGCCTTCGCGGCGGACTTCCGAGCGCTGCCCGGCGACGCCTCGCTGTTCTTCGGCCCCCACTTCGCCGGCCGCGAGGTCGCGTACCTGGGCGCCGCTCGCAGCACGTACGAGGACGCGCTCCTGGCGCTCGAGACCGCGGCGCCGCGCGCCGGCGAGACCTGGCTGCTCGTCACCAGCGCCGGCCACATGCCGCGCGCGCACGGCACCTTCCGGGCGCTCGGGTGGACGTTGCTGCCGGTGCCGGTCGACTTCCGCACGACCGGTGCGCCGCGCCTCGCGCCCGACTGGGACGTCGCCGCGACGCTCGCCGAGCTCGACGCGTGGGTGCGCGAGTGGGGTGCGCTCGCCGTCTACCGGCGGGCGGGGCGGCTCGCGGACTGAGCCTCGCGCCCAGTGCCGGACCCCACCGCCGGCGCGGCCTCGCCGTCGGTCCGGCCGGCATCCGTCAGGAGCCCCGCGACGGCGGTCTCGACCTCCGCGTCGTCGGTCGGTGGCGCCGCCTCTGGCGGCCACGGCACGGCCAAGCGCTCTGCGAGCGTCTCGGCCTGGGCGTGCAGGTCCCAGGCGAGCCCGGGGTGGTGCCACGCCAGGTCGAGGAGCGCGCGCGCCCGCGCTCGGTCGCCGCGCGCGGCGGCCACCTCGGCGGCGGTGAGCGCGGTGTGGGCGAGGAAGCGCGGCGACTCGAGCGCCTGCGCCATCCGCAGCGCCTCGGCCAGCGCGGCCGTCGCCTCGGCGAGCTCGCCCAGGCGCGCGTGCGAGGCGGCGAGCTGTTGGCTGGCCAGGGCGCCGACGGGGATCACGCGCTTCGGTGCGCCGGTCACGGCCAGCGCGACCCGCGCCTGCTCGATCGCCTCGTGCGGCGTCCCGAAGCGGAACCGGAACTCGCATCCGATGCCCGCCTCGGCGACGGGCGCCCCGCCTTGGCGCGCGACCCAAGCCAGGTAGGCCGTGTAGCGCTCCTCGGCGACCTCGTGCGGTGCGGTGATCGCCGCCCACCACACTTCGCCCTGGAACACCTCCTGCGGATGGCCGAGGCCGCCGGCGGCGGCCGCGCACGCGCGCGCGTCCGCGAAGTGGCGCAGCACGGCGACGAGGTCGCCGCGGAGCATCGGTGCGGCCGCGAGGCATTGATGGAGCCAGATCTCCCCCTGGACGTCGCCGAGCGCTCGGAGCAAGGGCAAGGCTTCGTTCAGCAGCGCCACGCCCTCGTCGGTACGTCCGATGTAGACGAGCCGCATCCCCCGGTCGGTGAGCAGGTGCGCCAGGCCGATCGGGTCGCCTGCGCGCTCGAAGGCGACGCGTGCGCTCGCGAGACGCTTCGTGGCGCACGTGGTGGGTGCGCTCCCGATCAGTCCGGCCAGCGCGAGTGCGACGGCCAGGTCGTCGCCTGCGCGGAGACCCAACGTCCACGCCCGGGTCGCGTTCCTGGACCGGGCCACCGGGTCGCTCCCGAGCATCGACCAGAGCCGCGCCAACGCCCGTTCTCGGGGTCGTCCGGGTGCGCCGGCGAACCGCCGTCGCGCGGTCGGCGAGCGCAGCGTGGCCACGGCCTGGCTGCCGAGCGCCTCGATCTCGGCGCCCCGACCCAGCTGGTCGAGCGCCCGCATCAGCCCGACGGCCAGGTCGGCCAGCACGGGCGCGTCGCCGTGCGCGACCGCCCACCGCCACGCCCCCAGCGCCTGCTCCACGTCGTGCGGGTGCCAGCGCTGGAGGTGGCCGGTGCGCGGATCGACCTCCTGGGCGATGCGCGTCCGCCACGCGCGCGCCGCCGCCTCCCAGGCGGCGTCGACCCACCCCTCGGCATCTGCGCGCTCCCGTCCGAAGCGCGCGATCAGGGCGTGCAGTTCGATGCGTTCGCGCCGGTGGCGCCACAGGGCGCGGTCGCGCAGCCGCACGAGCCCGCGCCAGCCGACGCCCGCGACGTCCACGGCGACCCCGCGGTCGAGGCTGCCGGGCATGACCGCCAACCGCGCCCAGGCGCGGCGATCGCCGTCCCCCAGCTGCCCCCAGATCTCCTCGATCACGGCGAGGACGTCGCTCCGGCGTGGCGAGCGGTCGGCGTCGTCGCTCTGGAGCGGTGCCCAGGACGTGCGCAGCTGCGCCTCGAGCACGTCGAGGTCGACCACGTCCATCCAGGCGGCGGCGAGCTCGATCGCCAGGGGATGCCCGCCCAGGGCGGTCACCACGTGTTCGACCGTCGCGAGGTCGAAGCCGCGGACGACCTCCGCCGGCGCCCGGTGGGCGGCCGTTCGTACGAACAGCTGCGCCGCCGGGCTGGCCGGCGCCGCGCCCGGCGCCGCGAAGGTCGCCGGATCGCGACCGTTCGCCTGGGTCTCGAGCGGCTCCACGTCGACGATGTACTCGTCCGAGAGCTGGAGGCGCGTGCGCGACGTCACGAGCAGGTGCAGCTCGCTCGTGCCGCGGACGAGCGCGTCGACCGTCGCCACCTCGCCCAGGTGCGTCTCGAAGGCGTCGAGCACCAGCAGGGCGCGGCGGCCGTCGAGCGTCGCCGCGAGTTGCGGCGCGATCGGCGCGCGGGGGTTCACCGCGACGCCCGTCGCGCGCGCGACCATGCGGGCGACCGCGTCCGACCCCGCCGCGCCCTCGAGGGGGGCGACGAAGACGCCGTCCGGGAAGGCGGGGCGCACGCGCGACGCCGCCGCGGTCGCGAGCGTCGTCTTGCCGATGCCCCCCGGTCCGAGCAGCGTGACGAGTCGGGCGTCGTCGCGGCGCAGCAGCGTGCTCAGTTCGGCGAGCGCCCGGTCGCGACCGAGCACCGAACGCCCGCGCGCGACGTGGGTCGTGAGCCTGACCGGCGGCGCGCGCTCGGTGCCGGCGGCCAGGGCCGCCGCCGACCCCGCGACCAGCGCCTCGTGCAGCGCCCGGGTCGCGGGTTCGGGCGTCATCGCGAACTCGGACCGGAGCAGCGCCTCGAGCGCCCGGTAGCGTCGCTCCACGCCACGCAGGTCGCCCAGGGCGGCCGCGGCGCTCATCGCGTCGCGGGTGGCCCGCTCGTCGAGCGAGTCGGCATGGACGAGGCGGTCGGCCAACTCGAGCACGTCCTCGAGGCGTCCGGCGTCGTGGGCCTCGCCGATCAGCGCGCGGCAGGCGCGACGCCAGTCGTTCTCCACCACCATCCGCTCGCTGCCGAGCCAGGCGCCGAACTCCTCGGCGTCGTCCACCTCGAAGCCCTGGAGCAGCGGTCCGCCGTAGGCCCCCACGGCGGCGCGCCACCGGCGTGCCGCCAGCGCCTCACGGAACGCGTGGACGTCGGCGGTTCCGTCGACCCAGACCCGGGTGCGGTCGGCGGCGACGAGGTCGCCGAACGGACCCTCGTGCAGGCGCAGGAGCGCCTGCCGCAAGCCCGCGTGGGCGTGGTGGGCGTCGGCCTCCGACCACAGCAGTGCCGCCACCTCGGCGCGGCGCACGGGCACGCCGAGGTGCGCGGCGTACGCGAACACGGCGTGCGGCTTCGTCGGGCTCAGCGGCGCCCACGCACCGTCCGCGCGTACCTCCGGCGGCCCCAGGAGGTGGACGCGTTCACTCATAATCTACTTCAGGTTACTCCGGGGCGATCGCCTCCATGCGTGCGCGAAGCACCGACGCCTGAGACCGCGCGCCAGACGGGCGCGCGGTCCGACGCCGGTCAGTGCGCGCCGGTCGGGTGCGGGGTCCCATGCCGATCCTGGTGCCACGACGGCCGATCGGTCCGCCGGCCGGGCGTGGGTCCGTGGTCGCGGTCGTCGGCGCGGCCATGGAGCATGCGCTCGCGCGCCGCCTCGCGGTGCCAGCGCTCGAGGTCGAACTCGAGGGCGTCGACGCAGGTCTGGATGGTGCCGTGATCCAGGATGAACACACCGACCCCCCTCCTGAACCGGTGGCGGTCGCACGTCGGGCGACGAACGCCGCCGGGTCCGCCTTCCGGCTAGGCGCGGGTGCGTCACACCAGCGTCGCAGGGTCGGCGGACGGGCTCAGAGCAGGTCGGCGATCTGGACGGCGTTGAGGGCGGCGCCCTTGCGCAGGTTGTCGGCGACCACCCACATCTTCAGGCCGTGGGGCACGGTCGGGTCCTTGCGCAGGCGCGATACCAGGACCTCGTACTCGCCGACCGAATCGATCGGTGTCGCGTAGACCCCCTCGTCGGGCCGGTCGAGCACCTGGATGCCCTCGAACTCCTCGAGGGCGGCGCG
>JARGGE010000179.1 GCA_029210865.1 Trueperaceae bacterium | reverse complement strand
CGAGCTCGACGGCGCCGGCGACGAAGGCGTCGACCAGGATGCTCGGGGTGTCGGGCAACTCGGCGTAGACCTCGGTCAGGTAGGCGTCGAGCTCGGCGTCGCTGCGCACGACGCGCATCGCGCGGCCCCCCAGGACGTAGGAGGGGCGCACCATCGCGGGGTAGCCGACGTCGTGGGCCAGCTGCTTCGCCTCGCTGGGGTCGGTCGCGACCCCGCCCTTGGGCTGCGGGATGCCCAAGCGGGTGCACAGGGCGTGGAAGGCGTCGCGGTCCTCGGCGGCGTGGATGGCCGCGGCCGGCGTCCCCCAGATCGGCACCCCGGCGTCCTCGAGCGCGCGCGCGAGCTTGAGCGGCGTCTGGCCCCCGAGCTGGACGATGACGCCCGCCGGCTTCTCGTGCTCGACGACGTTCAGCACGTCCTCGAAGGTCAGCGGCTCGAAGTAGAGGCGGTCGGCGGTGTCGTAGTCGGTGGAGACGGTCTCGGGGTTCGAGTTGATCATGATCGCCTCGAAGCCGGCGTCGCGCAGCGCCCACACCGCGTGGACGGTAGCGTAGTCGAACTCGACCCCCTGGCCGATGCGGTTGGGGCCGGAGCCGAGGATGACCACCTTCTGGCGCTCGGACGGGCGCACCTCGTCCTCCCACTCGTACGTGGAGTAGTGGTAGGGCGTGTAGGCCTCGAACTCGGCGGCGCAGGTGTCGACGGTCTTGTACACCGGCGTCTGGCCCTTCGCCTTGCGCGCGGCGCGCACGTCGGCGGTGGCCAGGCCGGCGAGGCGGGCGACGTCGGCGTCCGCGAAGCCGAGGCGTTTGACCTCGCGCCAGGTCTCCCAGCCCCAGGCCTGAGGCGGGCCGAGCTCGGCCATCTCGTGCTCGGCGTCGACGATCTCGCGCATCTGCGCGAGGAACCACGGGTCGATCGCCGTGCGCTCGTGCAGGAAGGCGGTCGTGCGGCCCCGCCGGAGCAGCTCGAGCACGGCGCCGAGCCGCTTGGGGTTGGGGTAGAGCTTGGCCTCGAGCGCGTCGTCGTCCAGGTGGGCGAAGGCGTGCTTGACGTCGAGCTCCAGCGAGCGCAGCGCCTTCTGGAGCGACTCCTTGAAGGTGCGGCCGATCGCCATGACCTCGCCGACCGAGCGCATCTGCGTGCCCAACGTGTCGGGGGTGCCGGGGAACTTCTCGAAGGCGAAGCGCGGGATCTTGGTGACCACGTAGTCGATCGACGGCTCGAAGGCCGCCTTCGTCTCCTTGGTGATGTCGTTCGGCAGCTCGTCGAGGTGGTAGCCGACCGCGAGCAGCGCCGCGATCTTGGCGATCGGGTAGCCGGTGGCCTTCGAGGCCAACGCCGAGCTGCGCGAGACCCGCGGGTTCATCTCGATGACGATGACGTCGCCGTCGTCGGGGTTGACGGCGAACTGGATGTTCGAGCCGCCGGTGTCGACGCCGATCTCGCGGATGATCGCGATCGAGAGGTCGCGCAGGTGCTGGTATTCCTTGTCCGAGAGCGTCTGCGCCGGCGCCACCGTGATGCTGTCGCCCGTGTGGACACCCATCGGGTCGACGTTCTCGATCGAGCAGATGATGACGACGGTGTCGTTGGTGTCGCGCATCACCTCGAGCTCGTACTCCTTCCAGCCCAGCACCGACTGCTCGACGAGCACGGTGTGGACGGGGGAGTCGTGCAGGCCCTGGCGCACGATGCGGCGGAACTCCGCTTCGTCGTGGGCGATGCCGCCACCGGTGCCGCCGAGGGTGAAAGAGGGTCGGATGATCGCCGGGTAGCCGATGGTCTCGACGAAGGCGAGCGCCTCGTCGAGCGTGCCGATCATCCGGCCGGCCGGCGTCTTGACGCCGATCTTGGCCATCGCCTGCTGGAACAGCTGGCGGTCCTCGCCCTTCTGGATCGCGTCGTAGTTGGCGCCGATCAGGCGGACGCCGTGCCGTTCGAGCACGCCCGCTTCGAACAGCGCCTTGGCGAGGTTCAGGGCCGTCTGACCGCCGAGCGTCGGCAGCAGCGCGTCGGGCCGTTCGGCGACGATCACCTGCTCGACGAAATCCGGCGTCAGCGGCTCGACGTAGGTGCGGTCGGCGACCTCGGGGTCGGTCATGATCGTCGCCGGGTTGGCGTTGACGAGCACGACCTCGTACCCCGCCGCGCGCAGCGCCTTGCAGGCCTGCGTGCCGGAGTAGTCGAACTCGGCGGCCTGCCCGATGACGATGGGGCCGGAGCCGAGGATCAGGATCTTGTGGATGTCGTCGCGTCGTGGCATCGCGCTCCAGCGACCGCCCCGGGGGAAGCGGGGTCGGATTCGGGGGTTCGGGTCGAACTCGACGGGTCGGCGTCGGGGTGGCGGCGCGCGGTTCGCCGCCGCGGCGCGCCCCGCCGGGGGGCGGACCGCACGGTATCCGGCGGAGTGTATCACCCTGCGCGGCGCTCCCAGGGCCCGGTCCGGCTCGGTCCGTGCCCTCCGCGGCCTGCGCCGCGAGCCGCTCGGCCGGTGCCGTGGCGAGGCGCCGCGCCGGTCGGGCCGCCGGCTACCGTCGGCGCATGACCCATCCGCCCCTGTCGCTCGACGACCTCGACGCCCTGGCGCACGCCGGGCGTGTCCGCAGCGGCGCCGGGTACGAGCTCGTGGCCGGCGTGCTGTTGGCCGCGCCGCCGCCGTCGGCGGCGCTCCTGCGGACGGTCGCCGACCTCGCGGCCGCGCTGGACGCCGTCGCGCGCGACCACGCCGTGGCGGTCCGCGCGCCGCTCGTCCTCGGTGCCCACGACCTGTTGCGTCCGGAGGTCGCGCTCGTGCGGCCCGCCTGGGCACCGGCGCCCACCCCGTCGCGCGAGGGCCCGCAGCGGCTCGACGGCGCCGGCGTCGCTCTCGCGGTGTTCGTCGGCGACGAGGAGGCGCCGCTCCGCTGGCGCGCGCATCGCTGCGCGCGTGGCGGGGTGCGCGAGGCGTGGACCCTCGCGCTCGGCGAGCGCCGTGGTTCGCGCTGGTGCGTCCCGATCGACGGTCGCTACACGCGCCGCGAGGCCCTCGTGCCCGGCGAGCCGGTCGTCCCCGAGGCGCTCCCCGGTCGACCGGTCGTGCCGTGGCGCTGACCCGTGGGGGCCCTCGGCCCGGGGGCCGTCAGGCCTCCATCGGCCCGTCGCGCTGCGAGCCGTCGCCGAACACGTCCTGCTCGCTGCACTCGAGCACCTCGTCGAGCGCGTCCAGCACCGCGTCCTCGACGTCGGTGGGCAGGCGCCCGAACAGCGCCTCGAGCGCGTCCGGATGCAGCGAGCCCAGGCGCAGGATGACGGCCTCGCCGTCGTCCTCGGCCATCCGGTCGATCACCCAGGCCGCCCACCGGGCGAGGTCGTCCGGCGTCAGCTCCAGGTCGTCCTCGCCGAGGTCGCCCAGGTCGTCGAGGTCGGCGGCGGAGGTCGACGCCGCGGCCGCGGGCTCGCGCGCCGCCGTGCCGGCGGTGGGGACGACCGGCGCGTCGCGTTCGGGACCGTCGGCGTCCGCCCAGCCTCCGTCCGCGTCCTCGCCGGCTGCGACCACGCCCGCGTCGTCGGGGGCGTCGCCGCGGTCGCCCTCGTCGCCGTCCTCGTCCTCGTCGCTCAGTGCGATCTCGAAGCTCTCGTCGCCCACCTCGACCACGTCGCCCTCGACGAGCTTGCGCTTGCGCCGGGTCTCGACCTCGCCGTTGACGCGCACCGAGCCTCCCTGGATCAGCTGCTTGGCCTGCCCGCCGGTGGCGGCCACGCCGGCCAGCTTCAGGGCGTGGTCCAACCGCAGGACGTCGTCGTCGCGTTCGGCACGGGGGTCGGTCTCGTTCGGCGCCATGCGGGCTCCTCCTGCTTCAGTCGAGCTCGACCAGCGACGGCGCCGCCGGGTACGAGCCCAGGAACTTGACGAACGCCGCCTTGCGCATCAGGCCGGTGAGCGCCGCCGCCACGTTCGCGTCTTCGACGTGCCCTTCCAGGTCGACGTAGAAGAGGTAGCTCCACGGCTTGTCGCGCCGCGGTCGCGATTCGAGCTTGGTCATGTTGATGCCGTGCTTCGGGAACTCGACCAGGCAGTCGACCAGGTCGCCGGGACGGTGGCGGGTGGCGAGCACGAGGCTGGTCTTCTGCGGCTCGGGTCCGCGCGGGGCCGGGTCGGCGCCGAGCACGAAGAAGCGCGTGAAGTTGAAGTCGAGGTCCTCGACGTTCTCGGCCAGCACCTCGAGGCCGTACGCCGCGGCGGCGCGCTTGCTCGCCAGCGCCGCCTTGCCGACGCCGCCGTTCTCGGCGATCAGCTTGGCCGCGCCGGCCGTGTCGAAGTCGGTGACCGCCTCGAAGCCGTGCTTACGCAGGTAGCCCTGGCATTGTGCGAGCGCCTGCGGGTGGCTGTAGACGCGCTCGATCTCCTCGAAACGGGTGCCGGGCCGCGCCAACAGGTTGTGGTGGACGCGCACCACTTGCTCGCCCACCACGTGGAGCACCGAGTCGGTCAGCAGGTCGTAGGTCTGGTTGATCGAGCCGGCCAGCGAGTTCTCCACCGGGAGGCACGCGTGCGTGCAGCGGCCGCTGACGGCGGCGTCGAAGGCCTCCTCGAAGGTGGGGAAGCCGGCCGCTTCGGCGTCGGGGGCGAACTGCAGCGCCGCCTGCTCCGAGAAGGCGCCGGCCACGCCCTGGAAGGCGACGATCGGCCGCGGCGGCGTGGCGGGGCTGGGGTCGGTCGTGGGGGCGGGTCGCGTCACGGGGGCAGCCTAGCAGAGCGCGATGCCGCGCCCGCGCGCCCGGTGACGGTCCTCGCGGGGGCGTCAGTCGGCGTCGGCGGACCCGAGCTCGGCGACCTCGCGGCGCAGCGCCTGCAGCCGCTCGCGCTGCGCGTCGGTCTCCGCCGCGAGCGCCTCGAGGCGCTCGAGCTCGGTGCGCACGAAGCGGGTGTACGGGGCGATGGCGTTGGCCAGCCGCTCGCTGGCGCCCTGCAGCTCGTCGTCGAGCTGCCCCCCGAGCCCGCGCTCGAGGCCGTCGCGCAGCGCCTGCATCTGGTCGTGGAGGCGGCGCTTGGCCTGACGGCGGCGGCGCGGCAACACCAGGAGCCCCAACCCCATCACGGTCAGGCCGGCCGCGATCCCGGTGACGTCCCAGGCCGCCGACGACACGATCGCCACCGCCGCCGCGCCCAAGCCCAGCCCGCCCATCTGCAGGAGCCCGGTCTGGACGACGCTCGCCTGCAGCGCGTCGGCCAAGCGGCGCGCCTCGGCGTCGGCGTCGAAGCCGTCCAGCACGCCGTGGGCGCGGTCGCGCAGCGCGGCGATCAGGGTGGCCCGGTCGTAGCGGAAGCGGCCCCCGACCTCCCCGATCGTCCGCTCCTCGCCGGCGCTGCGGCGCTCGGCGACGAAGCCGACGACGTCCTCCCACTGCTGCAGCGTGCGTTCGACGATCCAATCGCTCATCGCCGCGACGGCCGCGTCGATCTCGACGTCCGCGTCGCGCAGGACGCGCTTCTCGAAGGCCTCGCGCACCTTCTCGGGGCGCAGGAGGACGAGCAGCTTGCCGAGCTGCACGGTGTCGTCGAAGAAGACCTCGCCGCGGCGCTCGACCTCGAGCAGCACGGTCTTCACGCGGTCGACGTAGGCGCGCCCCTCGCGGCGCAGGTCCTTGGCCCACTGCACCTGCTGCCGGTCGACCTCGTCGAGCGTGCGACGGTCGTCGCGCAGCAGCGCGCGCTGCGCCTCGATCGTCGCCGCGGCTTGCTCGGCGACGTGCAGCGCCACCCCGAGGCCGGCGTCGAGCTTCAGCCGCACCCGGTCGACGTCGACGCGCTCCGAGAGGTACCGCTCCAGCGCGGGCAGGCCGCTCGCCTCGAGCGCGGCCTCGTCGCCGGCGGCGCGGGCGCGGGCGGCGGCGCGCGCGGCGACGTCGAACACCTCCGGGGTGCGCTCCAACACGTCGCGGGCGTGGCTGCGCACGAACTCGTGGACCTCGGCGCGCGCGGCGTCGGTCTCGAGCAGGTCGGCCTTGTTGACCACCACCGCGACCTTCTTGCCCCAGCCGGCGATGCGCTCGAGGAAGGCGCGCTCGTCGTCCAAAAACACCCGATCGCCCAGCAGCGCCCGGGCCGCGGCGGGGATGGACCGACCGAGCTCCTTGCGGAGCCTGCGCAGGAAGGCCGGCGCCACCCCGAGGCTGACCCCC
>JARGGE010000178.1 GCA_029210865.1 Trueperaceae bacterium | reverse complement strand
ACGGTCTCTCGATTCCGGATCGGATGCGTCGAAGGCTGGCGACGAAGGCGGGGAAGCGCCTGTACTTGCAGCGGCAGGCGAGCGTGGAGCCGGTGTTCGGCACCACCAAGGGGGCGCGTGGCTTGCGGCAGTTCCTGCATCGCGGAACCGAGAAGAACCATCACTTGTTCCGCTTCGACATGGCGGTGCACAACGTGCTGAAGATCGTTCGGCAGGCGCAGCGCTCCCTGGAGGGCTCATCCGAGAAGCCCAACGGGCGCTCGCGATCGGTTGCAACCACCAGCGGCGTCACGGTGGCCGCCGCATGAGGGCAACCGCCGCCACACGACGCCATCGCGACGCCAGCATCGCGACCTCATGCGACATGATTCCGGAGCGCGCCGCCGGCCACGAACCCGGCATGTCGCGTATGCACGCAGGCTCCTAGCCGTAGGTGGCGAGCGTGGCCACGAGCAGGTCGTTGGCCGCGGCCGCGTCGATGCGCGTCAGCACCTCGACGTTCGGGGGCGCCGCGCGCCGCACGCCGCGCAGGTCGGCGAGGGTCATGCCGCGGGTGTGGGCGCCCGTCAGCTCGACGACCACGTGGTGCGGGGTCGACTCGAAGAGCGCCGGATGCGTCAGCGCCAGGACCGCGCAGGGGTCGTGGAGCGGCCCTTCCGGCACGCCCGAGAAGGCGCGCGCGTAGGCGTCGCCGTAGAACGACAACAGGTCGGCGCAGAAGCCCGCGACGCGCCCGCCGGTCGCCCGGAGCCGCTCGATCTCGGGGCGCCCCACGCGCCACTGATGGGTGACGTTGAGGCCGGCCATCACGAGCCGCGCCCCGGAGCGGAAGACCACGTCGGCCGCCTCGGGGTCGACCAGGACGTTGAACTCGGCCGCCGCCGTGACGTTCCCGAACGGGACGCCGCCGCCCATGATCGAGATCCCGGCGACCGCCTCGGCCAGATCGGGGGCCGCCTGCAGCGCCTTGGCGACGTTCGTGAGCGGTCCGGTGGCCACGATCCAGACCTCGCCTGGGCGCGCGCGGACCGCGTCGATCAGGAACCCGACCGCGTCCTCAGAGGCGAGGGCGGGCAGCTCGGTGGGCAGCGCGGGGCCGTCGAGGCCCGACGCGCCGTGGATGAACTCCGCCGTGCGCGGCTCCGCCACCAGCGGCCGCTCGCTGCCGCGGTGCACCGGGACGTCGAGGCCGAGCACCGCGACGACCGCGCGGGCGTTGCGGGTGGTGAGCTCGAGCGGCACGTTGCCCGCCACGGTGGTGATCCCGAGCAACTCGGTGTGCCGGGCGGCCACGGCGATCGCGAGCGCGTCGTCGTGGCCGGGGTCGCAGTCGAGGACGACGGTGGGGCGGTGGCTCAAGCGCCGCCCTCCGGCCCGTCCACCTCGTCTTCGTCGATCAGCGGCGGGGCGTCGTCGGTGCGCCGGAGCGCCTCGGCCGCCTCGGGCTGGGCCGTCGACTGGAGCGTCCGCCCGCCGACGATCGCGCTCTCGACCTGTTCCTCGGCGGGCAGCACGATCGCCTGCACCGCGCGGTCGCCCTCGCCGAGCCGCATGACCGTCACGCCCTGCGAGGCACGGCCGTACGTGCTCACCTGGTCGACCTTGGTGCGGATCATGATGCCCTGCTCCGAGAGCACGAAGGCCTCCTCGCCGCCGACGACCGGCCACAGGTTGACCAGCTCGCCGGTCTTGGCGGTGACGCGCAGGGTCAGGACCCCCTGGCCGCCGCGTCCCTGGCGCGGGTACTCGTCGACGGGGGTGCGCTTGCCGTACCCGCGCTCCGAGATCGACAGCAGCTGGACGCCGGAGCCCTCGCCGCTCGGGACGATGGCGAGGCTGACGACGCGGTCGTTGCGGCGCAGGCGGATGCCGATGACGCCCTGGGTGGCGCGCCCGGTCTCGCGCACCAGGTCCTCGGCGAAGCGGATCGCCTGGCCCTGGGCGGTCGCCAGGACCACGTCGGTCTGGCCGTCGGTGATGCGCACCGCGACGAGCGCGTCGTCCTCCTGCAGGTTGATCGCGATCAGGCCGCCCGAGTGCATGTTCGCGTACTCGACGATCTGGGTGCGCTTGACCACGCCGTTGCGGGTCGCGAACACGAAGGTGCCGGCCTGGTCGAGGCGCTGGATCGAGAGCACCGTCTGCACCGACTCGTCCTCGATCAGCTGCAGCAGGTTGCGGACGTGGCTGCCGCGCGCGGCGCGGTCGGCCTCGGGGAGGTCGTAGATCTTCTCGCGGAAGACGCGCCCGCGGTCGGTGAAGAAGAGCAGGTAGTCGTGGGTGCTGCCGACCAGCAGGAGCGAGTTGACGTCCTCGTCCTTGGTCTTCTGCGCGGTGGCGCCGCGCCCGCCGCGCGCCTGGGCGCGGTAGGCGGCCGCCGGGGTGCGCTTGATGTAGCCGCCGCGCGTGAGCGTGACGACCATCGGCTCCTCGGCGATCAGGTCTTCCTTGCTGATGTCGTCGCTCAGGTCGGCGATCTGGGTCCGGCGCTCGTCGCCGAAGCGCTTGCGCACGTCCTTGAGCTCGGCCTCGATGACCCGCCAGAGCTCGGCCTGCTCGCCGAGGATGAGCTCGAGCCGGCCGATCTCCTCCATGACCTCGCGGTACTCGGCCTGCAGCTTCTCGCGCTCGAGCCCGGTGAGGCGCTGGAGCCGCATGTCGAGCACGGCCTGCGCCTGCGCGTCGCTCATGCCGAACTCGCGCATGAGGCCGTCGCGCGCCTCGGGGCCGTCCTTGCTGGCGCGGATGAGGGCGATGACCTCGTCGAGCCGGTCGAGCGCGATCAGGTAGCCCTCGAGCACGTGCGCGCGCTCGCGCGCCTTGCGCAGCTCGAACTCGGTGCGCTTGGTGACCACGTCGGCGCGGTGCTCGAGGAAGAGCTGCATCATCTGCTTGAGGTTCAGCTGGCGCGGCGTGCGACCGACGATGACGACGTTGTTCACCGAGAACGTCGATTGGAGCTGCGTGTACTTGTAGAGCTGGTTGAGCACCAGGTCGGGGAGCGTCCCCTTCTTGAGCTCGAAGACGATCCGCATGCCCTGGCGGTCGGACTCGTCGCGCAGCGCCGAGATGTCCTCGATCTTCTTGGCGCGCACCAGCGAGGCGACCGTCTGGATGAACGAGGTCTTGTTCACCTGGTAGGGGATCTCGTTGACGATGATCGCGTGGCGGCCGTTGCGCTCCTCGAAGCGCACCTTGCCGCGCACGCGGATGCTGCCCCGCCCGGTCTCGAGCGCCGCCAGGATCCCCTCGCGCGACATGACGCCGCCGGTGGGGAAGTCGGGCCCCTTGACGTGCTTCATGAGCCCCTCGATCGTGATCTCGGGGTCGTGGATCATCGCGATCAGGCCGTCGACGATCTCGGTGAGGTTGTGCGGCGCCAGGTTCGTCGCCATGCCCACCGCGATGCCGGCGGCGCCGTTCACGAGCAGGTTGGGGATGGCGGAGGGCAGCACCTCGGGCTCGACGGTGGTGTCGTCGAAGTTCGCCTTGGTGGGCACCGTCTCCTTGTCGAGGTCGGCGAGCAGCGACTCGGAGGCGGGGGTGAGCCGCGCCTCGGTGTAGCGGTAGGCGGCCGCCGGGTCGCCGTCGATGCTCCCGAAGTTCCCCTGGCCGTGGATGAGCGGGTAGCGCAGGTTCCAGTCCTGTGCGAGGCGCACCATGGCGTCGTACACGGCGCTGTCGCCGTGCGGGTGGTACTTGCCGAGCACGTCGCCGACCACGCCCGCGGACTTGCTGTGCTTGCGGTTGCTGGCGAGGCCCGCCTGGTTCATGGCGTAGAGGATGCGACGCTGCACCGGCTTGAGGCCGTCGCGGACGTCGGGGAGCGCGCGGTCGACGATGACCGACATCGCGTAGTTGATGAAGCTCGACTTGATCTCGTCCGTGATCTGGACGGGAACGACGTGGCCTTCGTTCAAGGGGCCCCTCCTGCGGGGCGCGCGCGATCCGGAGCGGGTCCCCTGCCGGAAGGGGTCCGTCGGGACCGGCGCGCCGCGGTCCATGCGGCGTCGACGCCGCGGCAACGGTGGAGTCTACCACCCGCTTTCGGACCGCCCCGCTCGGGGTGGGCGCGGTGCGGGCGCCCCTGGGCAGGGGCGTACGGGTACCCTGGACCATGCGACTGCTCCGCGACGACGACGTGGCCCGCCTCGGCTGGGCCGAGGTGCTGAGGGCGCTCCGCGACGCCTTCCGGGCCCCCGAGCGCTTCCAGGTGGCGGAGCGCATGCAGCTCGTCGCTCCGGACGGCGGGTCGTGGTTGACGATGCCCTGCGCGTCCGACGACGGCTGGTTCGGCGTCAAGCAGGTGAGCGTGCTGCCGGCGAACGCGGCGGCGGGGCGGCCGAGCGTCCAGGCCTGGTACACGCTCATGGGTCCCGACGGCGCGCCGGTGCTGGGCGCGGAGGCCGGGGTGCTCACGAAGCTGCGGACCGCGGCCACCTCGGCGCTGGCCGCCGACCTGCTGGCGCCCCCCACGCCGCGGACGCTCCTCGTCGTGGGGACCGGCGCGTTGGCGCCCTGGATGGCGCACGCCCACCTGCACGTGCGCGCCTACGAGACGGTGCGGGTGTGGGGGCGCTCGCGGGCGCGCGCCGAGGCGACCGCCGCGGCGCTCCTCGCCGCGCTCACCGAGGCCCCCGTGCGCCCGGCCGTGGTGCTGGCCGACGACCTCGAGCGCGAGGTGCGGCGCGCCGACGTGGTCACCGTGGCGACCACGTCGCGGACTGCGCTCCTGGAGGGGGCCTGGCTGCGCCCCGGGCAGCACGTCGACCTGGTCGGCGCCTTCATGCCGTCGATGCGCGAGGGCGACGAGGCGGCCGTCCGCCGGTCGCAGGTGGTGGTGGACCAGGTCGCTGCGGCCCAAGCCGAGGCGGGCGACCTGATCCAAGCCGCCGCGGAAGGCTGGTCGTGGGGCGACCTGGCGGGCGACCTCGCCGACCTCGTCGCCGGACGCCTCGCGCGCGCGGACGACCGGCCGACGCTCTTCAAGTCGGTCGGGCTGGCGCTCGAGGACCTCGCCGTCGCGCGGCTGCTCGTCGGCGCCTGACGCTCCACCCCACGCCCGCCCGTCGGCGCCCGGGGTGCCGGCGCGCCGTCCGTGGCGCGCCGCGCGCCGGTGGTAGCGTCCGGCCATGATCGCGCGCTACGCCACCCCCCAGATGACGACGCTGTGGAGCGAGGCCGAGAAGTACCGGGTCTGGCTCGAGGTCGAGCTCGCCGCCACCGAGGCCTGGGAGGCGCTCGGCGAGGTGCCCGCCGGCGTGGGCGCCCGGCTGCGCGCCGCCGCCGCGGCGCGCCCGCTCAACGCCGCCTTCGCCGAGCGCGTCGCCGAGCTCGAGGCCGTCACCCGCCACGACATCGTCGCCTTCACCCGCGCGCTCACCGAGCGCCTCGGGGACGACGCCCGCTTCGTCCACCTGGGGCTCACCAGCACCGACGTGGTCGACACCGCCCAGAACGTGGTGCTGGTGCGCGCGATGGCGCTGATCCTCGACGACGTGCGCGCCTTGCGCGCCGAGGCGCGGCGCCTGGCCACCCTGCACCGGGCCACCCCGTGCATCGGGCGCACCCACGGGATCCACGCGGAGCCGATGACCTTCGGGCTCAAGTTCCTGAACGTCTACGCGGCGCTCGGGCGCGACCTGGAGCGGCTCGAGCGGGCGCGCGACGGCGTGGCGGTCGCCATGCTCTCGGGGTCGGTGGGCACGTACGCGCACGTCCCGCCGCAGGTGGAGGCGGCGGTCGCGGCCCGGCTCGGCCTGGCCGTCGACCCCGTGACCAACCAGACGGTCGCGCGCGACCGTCACGCCGAGCTGCTGAACGCCCTGGCGCTGCTCGGGACCAGCGTCGAGCGGATCGCGCTCGAGATCCGCCACCTGCAGCGCAGCGAGGTGCGCGAGGTGCAGGAGGGCTTCGCCAAGGGGCAGACCGGCAGCAGCTCGATGCCGCACAAGAAGAACCCGATCGCCACCGAGAACCTCACCGGCGTCGCGCGGCTGTTGCGCGCCTACGCCGGCGCTGGCCTCGAGGACGTCGCGCTGTGGCACGAGCGCGACATCAGCCACTCGTCGGTCGAGCGGGTGGTGCTGCCCGACGCCACCACCGTCGCCTCGTACGGCGTGCGGCGCCTGACGCGGGTCCTGCGCGACCTGGTCGTCTGGCCCGAGCGGATGCAGGCCAACCTCGACGCGCTCCACGGCCTGGTGTACTCGCAGCGCGTGCTGCACGCGCTGATCGTCGAGGGCCTGAGCCGCGAGGCGGC
>JARGGE010000177.1 GCA_029210865.1 Trueperaceae bacterium | reverse complement strand
GCGGGGGGCGCCGATCGCCCGAACGGGGCGGCCGCTATCTCACGAGCAGGATCTGAAGCGAGGGCATCGTGCGCGAACGCGTGGCCATCTTCATCGACGGCAGCAACCTCTACAACGGCATGCGCGAGAACCTGCGCAGTACCCGCGTCAACCTGGCCGAACTCATGAAGCAGCTCGCCGCTGGTCGCGACCTCGTGCGCTGCTACTACTACAACGCCCCACTGACCGACGACTACGACGAGGACCTGCGCGACGGCCAGCAGCGCTTCTTCGAGTCGCTGCGGCGCATCCCGTACGTCACCGTGCGGCTCGGACGCCTGCATCGGCGCCCCGACGGTGCGCTCGTCGAGAAGGGCATCGACGTCGCGATCGCGGTCGAGGCGCTCTCGCTCGCCCACCAGGGCGCGTACGACTGCTGCCTGCTCGTCTCGGGCGACGGCGACTACGTCGAGCTCGTCGAGGCGATCAAGCGCCTCGGGCGCCACGTCGAGTGCGCGATGTTCAAGAACCAGTCGGCCGGGGTCCTCATGGAGCACGCCGACGTCTTCCGGCCGCTCGACGAGGCCGACTGGTCGAAGATCCTGTTCTGAGCGGGGCCGGGGACGGCGCGCGGCACGCTTCACCGTCCGTTCAGGATGGCGCAGCGGCGCGTCGGCGCCCGGGCACGCAGTGCTATCCTCGGGACCGAGGGCGGCGACCGGTCGAGCCGGTCGGGCCCACCCCAGGAGGTCCCATGCGCAAGCTCGTCACCCTGTTGGCCGCGACCCTACTCACGGTCGGTCTGGCCCAAGACCTGGTGTTCGGCATCACGTTCGACGCCGGCGGGAAGTTCGACGGCTCGTTCAACGAGGGCACGTTCCGCGGCATGGAGCGCGTGATCGCCGACCTCGAAGCCGATCAGGGCCTCGAGATCGACCTGCTCGAGTTCGAGGGCACGCCCGACACGGCGGCCCAGGGCATGCGCCAGATCGCGTCCGAAGGCGCGGAGCTCATCGTCTCCCCCGGCTTCCTGCAGGCCGACGCCATCGCGGCCGTCTCGGCCGAGTACCCCGACACCTTCTTCGTCCTCATCGACGACGTGCGCGAAGGCCCGAACGTCCGCTCCGTCGTCTTCAAGGAGCACGAAGGCTCGTTCCTGGTCGGCTACATCGCCGGGTCGCTCTCTCAGACCGGCGTCGTCGGCTTCGTCGGCGGCATGGACATCCCGCTGATCCGCGCCTTCGACCTGGGCTTCCAGGAGGGCGTCGCGTACGTCTGCCCCGACTGCACCGTCATCAGCAACTACGTCGGCGTCACCCCCGACGCCTGGAACGACCCGACCCGCGCCAAGGAGCTCGCGACCGCGCAGCAGGCGCAGGGCGCCGACATCATCTACGCGGCCGCCGGCGCTTCGGGCAACGGCGTGATCGACTTCGTCAAGGAGACGCGTTGCTACTCCGGCGCGACCCGCGAGACCGCGCTCACCGAAGCGCTGGCCTCGGTGCCGACCTACGCCGCCTACGACGCGGAATGCGGCGACGGCGCGCAGCCGCTGTTCTTCATCGGCGTCGACAGCAACCAGAACCCGTTCGGCGACACCGACGGCGACCCCGCGACCCTGAACCACGGCCTCACCTCGATGCTCAAGCGCGTCGACGTGGCCGCCTACAACGCCGGCATCGACGTGGCCAACGGCACCTTCACGCCCGGCACCGTGGTGCTCGGCCTCGCCGAAGAAGGCGTGGGCTTCGCGCGCGACGCCTACAACGAGGCGCTCGTCCCCGCCTCGCTCCTGACCGAGCTCCAGGTCGTCACCGACATGATCGTCTCGGGCCAGCTCGAGGTCACCGACTACCGCGCGCAGTAACGCGACATAGGCCGTCTAGGACGGCGACGATCCGGGGGGCGGCCACGACATCGGGCCGCCCCTCTTCGTGCTATCTTCCTGGCGCAGGGTGGGCCACCTGACCGCGGGCGTCGTCGGCTCCGCCGCCGACGTCTGAGGAAAGTCCGGGCACCGCAGGGCAGGATGCCAGCTAACGGCTGGGCGCGTAAGGCGACGGCACGTGCAACAGAGAGCAGACCGCCTGGGTTCCCCCGTTCGGCCTCCGGGTCGAGCGGTCCAGGTAAGGGTGAAACGGTGCGGTAAGAGCGCACCAGTGTCCGTGGCAACACGGGCAGCTAGGTAAACCCCATCCGGTGCAAGGTCCGATAAGGAGAAAGGGCTAGCCTGGCCCGCCAACATCTCCGGGTTGACCGCTCGAGGCGCATGGCGACGTGCGTCCTAGAAAGATGGTCAGGGCCGCTTCGCGCTACCGCGCGAAGCGGAGACAGAACCCGGCTTATCGGCCCACCTGCCGCCGGCGGTCCCTTCGGGGGTCGCCGGTGTCTTTGTGCCCACGGGGGCGGTGCTCACCAAGACCGCCGACGTCTTCGGGTCGGTGGGCCGGGGCCGCGCGGGCGCCCGGTGGACGATCGTGGGTGAGCGGTTGAGACAGGAGGGGGACTCGGGGGAAAAGGTGGGAATTTGTGGGAATCCGTGGTATCCTCGCTCATCGCCACGAGGAGCCTCCCACCTGCCGTGAAGCACGCTCCGAACCCCCGCCCAGCACGCGACGCCGCTCGTCGGGCCGGCGCGATGGCCCCCACCGGCCGCCGCGCCCGCCGCCGCCGCGCGGTGGGGTGAGGTGGGGGCGTGCCCTTCGGCGAGTTCTCCTACACGGTCGACGACAAGGGGCGGGTGGTCGTGCCCCCCGCGTTCCGCGACTTCGTCGACGACGGCATGGTCATCACGCGCGGCATGGAGGGGTGCCTCTACGTCTTCCCGATGTCGGCCTGGCACCGGATCGAGGAGCGCCTCACCGAGCTGCCCCTCACCGACCCGGCCGCCCGCTCGTTCGTGCGCTTCTTCTACTCGGGAGCGAGCCGTGCGAAGCTCGACGCCGCCGGCCGCGTGACGCTGCCCCCCGCCCTGCGCGAGTTCGCCGCGGCCCACGCCAACGTCGTCGTGGCCGGGGCACCGAACCGGCTCGAGATCTGGAGCGAGCCGCGCTGGCACGCCGTCCTCGAAGAGGTGCAGGCGAGCCCGCCGGCGCCCGACCTGCTGCGGGAGCTCGTCGGGTGACGACGCCGCCCCACGTCCCCGTCATGCTCGAACGCTGCCTCGACGCGCTGGAGCCCGTCGCGGAGCGCTGGATGGTCGACGGCACCTTCGGGGCCGGCGGCCACACCCGCGCGCTGCTCGCCCGCGGCGCCAAGGTCGTGGCGATCGACCAGGACCCCCACGCGGCCGTCCACGCGGCCGCGCTCGACGCCGACCTGCGCATCGCCGGACTGACCGACCCCCGCGAGCGCTTCCGCTTCGTCGCCGGCAACTTCCGCGACCTCGCGGCCCACCTCCGGACGGCCGGGCTCGAGGCGGTCGACGGCGTCCTCCTCGACCTGGGCGTCAGCTCGATGCAGCTCGACGAGGGGCCGCGCGGCTTCGCCTTCCGCCAGGACGGTCCACTCGACATGCGCATGCGCGGCGAGGGCCCCACGGCCGCCGACCTGATCGCGGCCACCGACGTCGCCGAGCTCGCCGCCTGGCTGCACAAGTACGGCGAGGAGCGCCACAGCCGGCGCCTGGCGCGCGCGATCGTCGCGGCGCGCGACGAGGCGCCGATCGACACCACCGGTCGCCTGGTCGACGTCATCCAGCGCGCCTACCCCCCGGGACCGCGCCGCGACCACCCCGCGCGCCGCACCTTCCAGGCGCTGCGCATCGTGGTCAACGACGAGCTCGGCGCGCTCGAAGAGGGGCTCCACGCCGCCATCGACGCCCTGGCGCCAGGCGGGCGGCTCGTGGTCCTCGCGTACCACTCGCTCGAGGACCGCATCGTCAAGCACGTCCTGCGCGACCGCGGCGACGTCGAGCCGCGCACCAAGCGGCCGCTCGAGGCCACCGAGGCCGAGATCGACGCCAACCCCCGCGCGCGCAGCGCCAAGCTCCGCACCGCCGTTCGCCACGTCTACGCCCCCGTCCCCGAACCCGCCGGAGCCACCGCGTGACCCGGCTGACGCTCGCGGTCGCGGCCACCTTCGGGGTGCTGCTCGTCGTCCTCGCCGGGATCGGCGCGGCCGCGCAGTTGCGGCTCGACCGTCAGGTCGAGCTGCTCGCGCTCAAGGAGGCGACGCTCGTCGAGCTCGCCGCCCGCCGCGCCGACGCGGCCGTCGTCAACGGTCCGCTCGCGGTGACCTCGTGGGCGCGCGCCACCGGCATGGTGCCGGCACCGGACGCCGCCGAGGTCGTAGCGGTCGCCCCCGGTCTGCCGCCGCTGGCTCCAGCCCCGCTCCCCACCCCCGCGCTGGAGGTCCGCACGGTATGGCGCTGAGCCACCCCACCCCCACGCGGTCGAACCCGGCCGTTCCCGGCGAGCTGCGGATGCATCGCGGCGTCCTCGTCGGCCTCGCCGCGGTGATACCGCTCCTGGCGGCGCTCTGGGGATTCGCAGCGCAGCAGAGCGGCGCGCCGTCGTGGCCCGCCGGCCTGGTGGAGGCCACCGTCCGCGGCACGATCCTCACCGCCGACGGCGCCGTCCTCGCCGAGGGGCCGGTCGACGCCCGCCGCTACCCGCAGGCCGCGCTGGCCGGCTCGCTCGTCGGGTTCACCGGCAGCCTGCAGGCGAGCGGCGCCTACGGCCTCGAGGGGCTCGAGCACTCGTTCGACGCGCGCCTGCAACGCGGCGAGGACGTGGTCCTGACGCTCGACGCCACCGTGCAGGCGGCCGCCGAGGCGCACCTCGCGGCCACCGTCGCCGCCACCGGCGCGCGCGCCGCGTCCGCGGTCGTGCTCGAGGTCGGCACGGGGCGCGTGCTGGCCGCGGCCAGCGTGCCCACGTACGACCCCAACGCTTACGCCGCCGCCGACCCGGACGCGATGCAGAACCGCGCGCTGCTCCAGCAGTACGAGCCGGGCTCGGTCATGAAGCCCTTCGTCGTGGCCGCGCTGCTCGAGTCCGGGCGGCTGACCTCGGACGAGTCGATCCCCACGCCTCCGACGCTGCGCGTCGGCCTCCAGACCTTCCGCGACGTGGCCGCGCACGAGGACGAACTGAGCGTCGCGGACGTCCTGCGTTACTCGAGCAACACCGGCGCGATCGCGCTCGCCCAGCGCTTCGAGAGCGTCGAGCTCCACGCATGGGTGGCCGCCTTCGGCTTCGGCCAGCCGCTCGCGATGCCGTCTGCCTACACCCGCTCCGGCTCGCTCCCCGACCCGGAGCGCTGGGTGCCCCAAGACCATGCCTCGATCGCGATCGGGCAGGGGGTGTCGACGACCAACCTGCAGCTCGCGGCGGCCTACGCGGTCATCGCGCAGGACGGCCTCTACGTGCCCCCGCGGCTCGTCGAGGGCGACGTCGTCCCCGACCCCCACCGGGTCGTCTCGCCCGAGAGCGCCATGGCCGTGCGCACGATGCTCACGCACACGATCGACGCGGGGAGCCTGCGCAGCGCACGGCTGCCGGGGATCGCCACCGCCGGCAAGACCGGCACGGCCGACGTCTACGACGCCGCCCTGGGCGGCTACGCGCCCGGCAAGTACGCCCTGACCTTCGCCGGGATGTTCCCAGCGGACCGCCCCGAGATCGTCATGGTGGTCACCGTCCACGAGCCCGAGACGTCGACCTCGTCGACGGTGGTGGCGGCGCCGCTGTTCCGGGCGATCGGCGCCGAGGTCGTCGCCCACTGGGCGGTCGCCCCCGACGGACCCGCGTGGGCGCGCGCCGCCGTGCGCTGACCGCGACGGCGAAGCCCGGGCATGGTCCCCGCGGCGCGCGCGGTCGCACGGGGCCCGGCATGTGTAGGATGTGTACGATACTCAGGGTGAGGGGACCCGTCGGCACGGTCGCCCCGCCACCCTCGCCCACCGCCCGGGAGGACCCCATGCTGCTCGACGCCACCACCCTCCGCCGTTGGCTCGGCCCGCGGATCCGCGACCTGCCGGCGCTCGCCGAAGGCGCGACCGGGGTGCGCTTCCACAGCGACCGCGTCCGTCCGGGCGACGCCTTCTTCGCCCTCCAGGGGGCCAGCGCCCACGGCGAACGCTACGCCGACGCCGCGCTCGCCCGCGGCGCCGCCTTCGTGGTCAGCGACCGGCCGCGCGCCGGCGCGGTCATGGTCGACGACGCCGGAGCGGCGCTCCTCGACCTGGGACGCGCCGCCCGCGCCGCGCGGCGCGGTCCGGTGATCGGGGTCACCGGCAGCGTCGGCAAGACGACGACCAAAGCGCTGCTGGCCGCGGCGCTCGAGG
>JARGGE010000176.1 GCA_029210865.1 Trueperaceae bacterium | reverse complement strand
TCACCGCGGCACCGGGACCGCTAACCTCGGGGCATGGAGCGCGAGCGGCCGCCCTACCGGCCTAGCGGGCTCGACGTCGTGGTCGACGCGGTCGACCGTGGGCGGGTGTGGCCGCCGCTCGCGTACGCCCTGTTGGCGGCGCTGCTGGTAGGGCTCGTCCACCTCGTCGCGATGGCCGACGGGTCGTTGGCGTGGGGGACGCTCTCGCGGCCGCTGGTCGGCTTCGCGGTGTGGCCCGCCTACGTGCTCGCGGCCAAGGCGTTCGTGCGCGCCACCGCGCGCCGCGCGGTCGAGGACCTGTGCCCGGCGCTGACCTGCGACGCCGCCGAGGTCGAGCGGATCCGCTATCGCCTGACGACGCAGCCGCTGGGGGCGAGCCTCGGGTTCGGCGCGGCTTTCGTGCCGGTCTCGCTGCCGTCGACGTTCCTCGACCCGCACTACGTGGCGAGCACGGGGCTCTTCACCTCGCCGGTCGCCACCGCGCTCCAGGCCGCGATCCTGCTCGTGAGCCTCTGGCTCACCGGCGCCGCCGGCTACGGCATCGTGCACGTGGTGCGGGTGATCGCCGACGTGTACGAGCGCCACCTGCGCTTCGACGCGCTGGCGCCGCAGAACCTGTTCGCGCTCGCGAACCTGGCGGTGCGCGCGGCGCTGGCGGTGCTGCTGATGCAGTACGTGTTCGTGGGCGCGAACCCCGAGGTGATCGGCTCGCGCGGCGGTGGCGCGCGCCTCGACCTGGCCATGGGAGGCCGAGGCCCCGCGGCTGCTGGTCTCGGCTCTGCTCCTGCCGCTGGTCGCCTGGGCCGTGCAGCAGGCGGCGCAGCGGTGGTTCGGGTGAGCCGGCCGGCCCGCTGCTGGCCCCAGGGGCGTCCGCGACCCGGACCACCCCGCCCCGGTGCGCGATGATGGTCCCGTGACCCGCGACCCCACGATCCCGGACCCCCTCGCCTTCGCCGCCGTGCTCTTCGACATGGACGGCACCCTGATCGACAGCGAACCGATCTGGTTCGCGGTGCTGCGCGCCGTGATGCCCGACTTCGGCGGCGACCTGCCGGCCGACGGGCATGGAGCGCTGCACGGCAACGACCGCGCGACCAGCACCCGCATCCTGCGCGAGCGCTTCGGCTTGACGGGCGACGCGGAGGCCTTCTGGGCGCGGGTGGTCGAGCGCCTGATCGGCGACTTAGCCGACGCCCGACCGATGCCCCACGCCGATGCGTGGGTCGAGGCGGTGGCCGCTGCCGGGCGGGGCCGGGCGGTGGTCTCGAACTCGCCGCGTGCGATGGTCGAGGCCTCGCTCGCCCCGCACGCCTGGGCGCGGCACCTGGAGGTCCGCGTCGCCGTCGAGGACGTCGCGCGCGGCAAGCCGCACCCCGACGGCTACCTGCTTGCCGCGGAGCGCCTGGGGGTGGCGGCGGCGCGCTGCCTGGTGGTGGAGGACAGCGAGGCGGGCGCGCGCGCCGCGATCGCGGCCGGCGCGACCTGCCTGTTCGTCACGAACGGCGTGGTCGACGTCGCACGGGCGCGGGCGATCACGCCTCACGTGGTGCGGTCGCTGCCGGCGATCTAGCGAAGCGTGCGGCGGCTCGAGCCCGACGCGCGCGCCGCGCCGGGAGCGTCGCCGATCAGGCCTCGATCTGCGGCACCATCGCCAGCAGCGCGTCGACGAAGAGGTCGAAGTCCGCGAACGTCGAGCGGTGGTTGCCGATGGCCACCCGTAGGCAGTACTTCCCGTCGAGCGTCGTGTACGACGGCACCGCGACCCCGCTCTCGTGGCTGCGCATGAGCAGCTCGCGGTTGAGCGCGTCCAGGCGCTCCTCGCTCCAGCCCTCGGGGTGGACGCGGAAGCAGACGATGTCGAGGCCGACGGGCGCCATCAGCTCCAGCAGCGGCTCGCGCTCGACGCGCGCCGCCAGATGGTGGGCCTGGTCGACGTTGCGCTGCATCATCCGGCCGTAGGCGTCGACGCCGCGGTCCAACCACGACAGCCGGACCTTGAGGGCCTTGAAGTCGCGCGAGAGCTCGAGCCCGAAGTCGGTGAGCCAGGTGGCGCCGCCCGCGAGGCCGCGGGGTGCGTGCGCCAGGTAAGCGGGCGACGTCGCGAAGGCCTCGCGCTGCGCGTCCGCGTCGCGCACGAGCACCATGCCCGCCTCGAAGGGCACGTGCATCCACTTGTGGAGGTCGAGCGCGACCGAGTCGGCCCGCTCGATGCCCCGCATGAGCGGCGCCAGCGCCGGCGCGAGGCCGATCATCGCCCCGATCGCGCCGTCGACGTGGAAGCGCAGGCCGTCCGCGGCGCACAGGTCGGCGATTCCGTCCAGGTCGTCGATGGCGCCGGTGTTGATGGTGCCGGCGTTGCCGACCACCAGGAAGGGCTTGCGACCGGCGGCGCGGTCCTCGTCGATGGCCCGACGCAGGGCGGCGAGGTCGATGCGGTACGCGTCGTCGGTGGGGATCAGCCGCAGCGCGTGCGCTCCGAGGCCGAGGAGCTCCGCCGAGCGCTTGTGGCACGAGTGCACTTCCTCGGACGCGTACGCCACGAGGGGTTCCGGCATGGCGGCGACGTCCTCGGCACGGACGTCGACGCCGGCGTGCACGTGCCGGGCGACGGTCCAGCCCACCAGGTTGGCCATCGAGGCGCCGCCGACCATCAGGCCGCCGGCGTCGAGCGGGAAGCCGAGCAGCTCGGCGCACCAGCGCACCACCTGCTGCTCGACGCGCACCGCCGCGTGGTTGCCGCCGCCGAGGTTCGGGTTGGCGGCCGCCGCCAGGAAGGCGCCCAGCGCGCCCACCATGGTGCCGTTGCCCGTGTACCAGCCCCAGAAGCGCGGGTGGTCGTTGCCCATGAGGTACGGCCGGACGTCGGTGCGGTACCGCTCGTAGGCGGCCTCGACGCCGACGCCCGTCCGCGGCGCCGGGGTCTCGAAGCGCGGCGCCAGGTCCTCGGGGAACGGGCGCCAGACGGGCCGATCGGCGAGGCCGGTCAGGTCGCCGAAGGCGTCGTCGACCATCCGGTGCGCCAGCGCGCGCAGGCCCTCGAGGTCGGCGGGGTCGAGGGTCTCGTGCACGGCGGCGGGCGCGGCGGGGTCGAGCATGACGGGCCTCCATGGGCGCGGGACCGGCCGATGGGCCGGCGGGGGGCGCATGCGTTGGGGTGTGCCGGCCAGCCTACGCGGAGGGGCGGCCCGCCGCGGTGATGCGCGCGGGACGTCGGGACGCGGATCGGGGTGGGTCGGGCGCTCGCGGAGCGGGCGATGACCGGCCGGCGGGTGTGCGTCAGTCTCCAGCCACCGGAACGCGAGACCGCACCTCGGTCGCGGGGGATCGCCCCGTGCCGCCGGCAGCCTCGCAGGCCAAGCCGTGCGCGATCAGGGCGACGACGAGCGTGTTCTGCGAGACGCCCTCGGTCTCGGCGCGTCGCGAGAGGAGGGCGTGCAGGGTGCGCGGGATTCGGATTCGGAACTCGCCGCTAGGGAGCTCCGGATCGGGCGCGGTCGCGGGGTCCGGGATGGGCCATCCCTCGGCGCGAAAGGTGTCGAGCGCCAGGTCGAGTACGACGGCGAACCCGGCGAGGGCCCGGGCGCGTGTGGGGCCGACCGCGGACACGCCTGGGACCTCGGGCGAGACGGCGACGAAGCCTGCGCTCTCCTCGTCGTAGAAGACGTGGGTGCTGTAGCGATCGGCGTTGACCACGGTGAACTCAGCCTTCCGCGCCGGATACCGCCGCGATGGTGGCGAGCAGTTGCCGGACCTGGTACGCCGGTACGTGACCGGCGTCGTTCTGTAGGTTGAGCAGCATCCGCTGACGCGCGTGCTTGAACATCGTGTGGCTCCCCCTCGTTCGGACGTGGACGAACCCGTGGGCTTCGGCGAGCCGAACGGCGTCGGCGAAGCGGACCTGGTTCGGCGCCAGACGGGCTCGCTCGAGCAGCTTGTCGACCTTGCCCATAGGGTGCTCCGCGACGCACGGGAATGGTAGCACGGGTGGAACCATGTGGCGGCGCAGCGCAGCGTGGGCGCATCGTGTGCCGGTGGTTCCGTGGTGAGGAGCGCGTCATCCGAGTCTGGGTGCGGGATGCTTCGAGCACGGGGTCCGTCTTGGCATCGCCCCCATGCGTTGTGGGCAGCATGGGTATCGGGCATCGGCACGCGCCCCGGTCACACCAGGATCCGGCGAAGCGTCGTCGACCGGTGCCTCGCCGGCCGCGGTACCGTCGCCGCATGCCGGAGCCGCCCGCCAGGCGCGGTCCGACGGCGCCCGCCCGCGCCGGAAAGGGTCCCATGAGCGACTGGAAGACCTACCTCGACCAAGCGCAGCCCCGGTTCGTCGAGGAGTTCCTCGACTTCTGCCGCATCCCGAGCATCTCGAGCCTCCCCGAGCACGCCGAGGAGGTGCGCCGCGCGGCACGCTGGGTGGCCGACCGCGTCGCCGCCGCGGGCATGGAGCACGTCGAGATCCTGGAGACCGGCGGGCACCCGATGGTGACCGCCGACTTCCTGCACGCGCCCGGGAAGCCGACCGTCCTGATCTACGGGCACTTCGACACCCAGCCGGTCGACCCGCTCGCGCTCTGGGACGCCGATCCCTTCGACCCGCAGGTCCGCGATGGACGCGTGTACGCGCGCGGCGCCTCGGACGACAAGGGCGGCATGCTCGCGCCGATCCTCGCGGTCGAGGCGCTGCTGAAGACCGAGGGGACGCTGCCGGTCAACGTCAAGATCTTCTTCGAGGGCCAGGAGGAGATCGGCAGCCCGACCATGGGGCCGTTCGTGGCGGCGAACCGCGATCGCTTCGCCTGCGACCTCGTGGTCAGCGCCGACGGCGGCCAGTGGGCCGAGGACCAGCCCTCGCTCGCCCTGGCCTTCAAGGGGCTCTGCGCGGTGCAGATCGACGTGACCGGCGCCTACCGCGACCTGCACTCAGGGATGTACGGCGGCGCGGTCGCCAACCCGATCCACGCGCTGGCCCAGATCCTCGCGAGCATGCGCGGCGCCGACGGCAAGGTCCTGATCGACGGCTTCTACGACGACGTCCGCGACCTCAGCGAAGACGACCGGGCGCGCATCGCCGCCGTGGCCTTCGACGAGGCCAGCTACATGCGCGACCTGAAGGTCGACGCGCTCTACGGCGAGCCCGGCTACACCACGCTCGAGCGCGCCTGGGCGCGCCCGACCCTCGAGGTGAACGGCATCTGGGGCGGCTTCCAGGGCGAGGGCGTCAAGACGGTGCTGCCGAACGAGGCGCACGCCAAGATCACCTGCCGCTTGGTGGCCGACCAGACGCCCGCCCAGGTCACGGACGCGATCGAGGCGCACGTGCGCCGGGTCGTGCCGCCCGGCGTGCGGGTCGCGGTGCAGAAGCTCCCGCAGAGCGCCATGCCCTACGAGATGCCCTTCGACCACCCCGGCAACGTCGCCGCCGCGGCCGTGCACCGCAAGCTCTACGGCAAGGAGCCCTACTTCACCCGCGTCGGCGGGAGCATCCCGGTGGTCGGGATGTTCCTCGAGGCGCTCGGGGCGTACACCGTCGACTTCGCCTTCGGGCTCGACGACGAGAACCTGCACGCGCCGAACGAGTTCTACCGGCTGTCGAGCCTTCGGCGCGGGCAGGAGGCCTACGCGATGCTCCTCCACGAGCTCGCGGCGCAGGGCTGACGCGTTCCTGGGCTCAGTCGCCGCGCCCCTTGTACGACCGGATCGCCTTCATGAGGCCGGCGGCGTCGAACTCGATCACGTCGACGACGTGGAGCTCGACCGTCCCGTCCACGACGATGCGCAACTCCCCCGCCACACCGTCCTCGCGCTCGTAGGTCTGCAGCACTTCGATCTCGATCGTGTCGGCGTTCCGGAAGTTCTCGACGGTCTCGGCCACGACCGCACGGTGTCCGCGAACCGAGAGGTTCCGGTCGCGCAGGGTCGCGTCCGGCGCAAGCATCGTCGCGCTCGCGTCGATGTCCTTGCGCGCGTACGCGTCGAGGTAGGCGAGGAAGCGGGTGCGGTGGTCCACGGTCGGCGTCCGATCGTCCTTCGTTCCGGTCATCTCAGCCCCGCGGGTGCCTCCAGGCCAGCTCGATCAGCTGCCGCAGCACGCCGCGGTCGACGTCGTCGCGCTTGTTGACGTACACGCAGCCGACGCCGGTCTCGTGCTTGCCCAGCCGCTCGAGCAGCGCCTCGGACCCGGGCGCGTCGCGGAGGCCGTAGAGCGACAACCGCTGCTTGCCGGCCGCGAAGCCGATGGGGCAGAAGTCGCCCGAGTGGCCCGAGGCGTAGTCGTAGTGG
>JARGGE010000175.1 GCA_029210865.1 Trueperaceae bacterium | reverse complement strand
AGAGGCATGCCCGTTGCGGGTGCTCGCGGCGGGTGGGCGAACGCCGGCCACGGCGTCAGCGCCCCGTTGCGGTGTCCGCGGCGCCGCCCGTCGGCTCGCCGGCGAACTCGTGCGGTGCGCGGCCGACCTCGACGAGCCGCACGATGGTGCGCTCGGCGACGTCGATCACGGCCACGTCCGTGTCGCGACCGACCAGCGCGAAGGCGCCGTCGCCCGTGAACGCGACGTGGTTGGCGTAGGCCCCGAGGTCGAGGGTGGCGAGTTCCTCCAGGGTCGCGGCGTCGAAGATGGTCACGCTGCCGGCTCGGTTGGCGGTCCACACCTCGCGGCCGTCGGGCCGCACGGCGATGCCGTGCGCACGCGCGCCTGCTTGGGCGGTCGAGAGGACCTCGCGCCGAGCGACGTCGATGGCGTGGACCCGGGCCGCCTCCGGGCCAACGGCGTAGGCGGTACGGCCGTCCGGCGCCATGGCGATCTCGTTGAAGCCGATCAGGCCCTGCGCACCCTCCGGACTGTCGCCGACGAGCGCCGTGTTGGTGAGTGGGATGGCGGCGAGCACCGCACCGGTCGAGGCGTCCCAGATCCATGCGAGGTTGGTGCTGACCGATGGCGCCCAGACTTCGCGTCCGTCGGGCGTGAAGCGCAGGTGGGCGGCGCTGCCGAGGGCCGGCGCCAGTCGGCGGACGACCTCGAGCGACGCGGTATCGATGACCGAGGAGGCGCTCAGCCACGGGTAGCCCTCGAGCGCGCCGTCGACCCACAGGTTGCGTCCGTCGGGTGCCAGGTCGATGGCGTGGATGCCGTGGTCGAGCGCAACGCGCGCGACGATCTCGCGCCGTTCGGTGTCGACCACGATCAGCTCGCCGGTGGCGGCGTCACCTGTGTAGAGCGTGCGCCCGTCGGGGCTGAGCGCGAGACCCATCGCCGACTCGGGCGGGCGGGCATCGGTTCCCTCGCTGACGACCAGCGTCCAGAGGAGGTCGAAGGTGTTCGTGTCGATGGCGGCCACGGCGCCGTCGCCGATGACCGCCACGTACATGACGCGAG
Source organism: Trueperaceae bacterium (assembly GCA_029210865.1). Classification (GTDB taxonomy): domain Bacteria; phylum Deinococcota; class Deinococci; order Deinococcales; family Trueperaceae; genus JAABTL01. Next base: position 5,250 of record JARGGE010000175.1, on the reverse strand, counting down.
ACGAAGCCGAACCCTCGACCGGGACGCTCGGTGTGGCCTCGGGCGTCGGGACGGTCGCGGCCGCGCCCTGGACCGCGCCCACCGCTTCCCAACGGAACCGCCATTCGGGGACGCCGACGCCGCGCAGGACCAGTTCGATGGGGAGCGTGAGGTCCGCGTCTGCCGCGGGCACGAAGCGCAGCTCACCGCGGCGGTGGTGCCCCCCGTCGCTCTCCGGGTGGTACGTGAACGTGCCAGGGATGGGCGACCCGGCGCCGCGCTCGAGCGCCGCCGAAGCGGCGAGGTCGAAGGCGAGGAGGTCGCCGGCGTGGGTGTCGAAGCGAACCTCGAACGCGAGCGCCGCGTCGGTCGGGCCGGCGAGCAGCTCGGCGCTGGTCGTGATCCCGGCGGCGCGCAGCGTCTGGGGTTGGGCGACCGCAGCGGCCGCGATCAGCAGGCTCGCAGCCACGAGCCACCTGAGGGACGAGAGGACGACGGACGGCATAAGGCTCCTTTCAACGGGGCCGCGGGCGAGGAGCGGCGGCGTTCGGCGGGGACTCATGGCGTGTCGATCACGACTCCGCGCACCACCATGAGCATGCCACCCCACCTGGGGAGGGGCCAAGGTCAATCGTCCCCGTTCGTCGTGCGTCGCTGAAGGTTCGTCCCCTGCTCCGGCACCGCGGCCCGCGGACCCAACGGTGTCCACCATCGGAGCCACGACCAGGCGGCCTCGAGGCATGAGCGAACCCGCGTCCCGAATGGAACGCGGGTGGAGAGCTTGCTTGATCTAGGCGTCGAACTCGGGTAGCGGCGCGCTTCTCGGAAGCGAGCCCGCTCACGACGTGAGGTCGCGCCTCAAACGCTCGAACTCCTGGTCGTCGATCTCGCCCTTGGCGTAGCGTTCACGCGCGGTCTCCAGCGCGCGATCGGTCACCTTGCTGCTGTGGCTCGTCGCTCCGATCGTACGGCCGAGGTCGAGGGCGCGCCACAGCCACACGATCGCCAGCACGATCAGAACCAGGAACAAGATGCCCCCGAGCCAACCGAAGGGTCCCATCATCCCTACTCCGCCGCATTCGTAGCCCGTCATCATCGATCACCTCCATGACCATCACGAGCCTAGCCGGCGAACGTTGCGCCGATGTTCGGGGTTCGTCCGGATCGCGCAAGGGCGAGCCGTCGCGCACCGACACGGCGGTCCGGGCGCGGCGCACCGTCACCCGCACCCCGGCAGCGTGAACCAGAACGCCGCGCCTCCGCGCGACGCCTCGTCCACGCCGATCGCACCCCCCTGCCGCTCGACGAGCGCCTTGGCGATCGTCAGGCCGACCCCGCTGCCGACGCCGAGCGTGGCGCCGCGCGCAGGGTCGCCGCGGTAGAGGCGACGGAAGACCGCTTCGCGCTCGCGGACCGGGACGCCGGGCCCGGTGTCGTGCACCTCGACGCGGACACCCTCCGCTGTCGCGTTCACGGCGACGTTCACCTGGCCGCCGGCTGGCGTGTGGCGCAGCGCGTTGGCGAGCAGGTTCTCCAGCACCTGGCCCACGCGGACCGAGTCGGCGAACGCGCACGCACCCTTCGGGGGCGCCGTGCAGGTCAGGGCGACCCCCTTGTCGGCGAAGCGCACCTGAACCGCAGCGACGCCGGCCATCGCCAGCGCCGCTACGTCGGTGGGCGTGACCTCGAGCGAGACCTGGCCGGCTTCGACGTCGTGGAGCGTCGCCAGGTCGGCGACGAGCCGCTCGAGACGCTCGACCTGGCGCCCGAGGGCCGCTCGGGTCGCGTCGTCGAACTCGAAGACGCCGTCCTCCAGGGCCTCGACGTAGCCGCGGAGGTTCGATAGCGGCGTCCGCAGCTCGTGCGCGAGGTCGGCCACCAAGCGACGGCGCTCCGACTCGCCCCGTTCGATCGCCTCGGCCATGCCGTTGAAGGCCGCGGCGACGTCGCCGAGCTCGCCGGGGGCGTCCTCGTCGAGCCGGGTACCGCGGCGCCCGGCGGCGAACGCGGTCGTCGCCGACCGCAGCGCCCGCAGCGGCGCCAACAGCCGCAACGTGACCACCCAAGCCACGCCCGCGGCCGCAACGGTCGCCACGAGCGCCGCCCAGCCCAGCGACTGGTTCAGCGCGGTCCGATACGCCGCCTCGAGGTCGGACGCCATCTCCTGCATACCTGGTCCGTGGAACGTGGTGCTGGGCATCATCCCCATGTGGCGGTCCAGCACGATCGGCGACAGCGCCCAACCGGCCAACAGCGCCCCGATCGCCGCCACGGCGACCACCACCAGGTTGGCGGCGAACACCCGCACCATGAGGCCACGGGCGCGCCGCCCGGTGCCGTCGCTGCGCGCTCGGATCATCGCAACGCGTACCCGACGCCGCGGACCGTCCGGATGAGGTCGGTACCGCCGGCGTCGGCGAGCTTCTGCCGCAGGTTCGACACGTGGACGTCGACCACGCGGTCGTTGCCATCGTACGCGCCCCCCCAGACGCGCTCGATCAGCTCGTCGCGGCGGAACACCCGCCCTGGGGCGGCGGCGAAGGCCCACAACAGATCGAACTCGAGCGTCGTGAGGTCGACGTCGCGGCCCTCGACGCGGGCGATCCTTGCGTCGCCGTCGACCTCCAGGAGCCCGTGGCGGACCACCTCGGCGGTCGCTGCCGAAGCGGCCGTGCGCCGCAGGACGGCGCCGACGCGCGCCACCAGCTCACGGGGGCTGAACGGTTTGGTCAGGTAGTCGTCGGCCCCCAGTTCGAGACCGAGCACGCGATCCGCCTCCTCGGTCCGTGCGGTGAGCATCAGGACCGGCGTGTCGCCGTCAGCACGGAGGCGGCGCAGTACGTCCAACCCCGACGCGTTCGGCAGCATCCAGTCGAGGACGACCAGGTCCGGACGCGTGGCGCGTGCCTGCCGGAGGCCCGCGTCGCCGTCGCTTTCGACGAGGACCGCGTAGCCCTCGCGCTCGAGGTAGGCACGCGCGACGCGCACGACGTCGGGGTCGTCCTCGACGATCAGGATGGTCCGGCTCACGGCAGGCTCCTCACGCGGTGCGGTGGCGATCGATCCACTTCACTCCAGCTTGACATGCCCCCGACGCCGGCTCCACAGAGCGCGCCTAGGCTTCGGACGAGGTGAGACCATGATGCACGGTTGGACCGGATGGATGGGCGGGGGAGGCGGCATGGGCGTGCTTTGGATGCTCCTGCTCCTCGGCCTGACCGTCGCCGTCGCCGTCGCTCTGGCGCAAGCGCTGTTGCCGCGGTCGGGAGCATCGCGCGACGACGACGCGCTGAGCGTCCTCCGCGCGCGCTTCGCGCGCGGCGAGATCGACGACGACGAGTACCGCGCCCGCCGCGCCACGCTCACCTCGACTCCAGGAGGTCGACCATGATCCGGATCATCCGCACCACCCGAGCGCTCGCGCTCATCTCGCTCGTCGCCCTGCTCGCGACCGCGTTCGCGCAAGGCATGAACCACGGGCGCGCTACGGCGCCCGGCGCGGCATTCTCGCCCATGGGCATGGGTGTGGGCTTCAACATGCCGATGGGCGCTCAGACCGTCGACGAGGCGAGCTTCCTCGTGCACATGATCCCGCACCACCGCGAAGCCGTCGCCTCGGCCCAGGCGCTGGGCACCGTCACCGAACGGCCCGAGTTGCTGGCGCTGGTCGACGCGATCGTGACCAGTCAGACGGCCGAGATCGAGGCCATGGAAGGATGGCTCGACGCTTGGTACCCGAACGTCGTCCGCGACGTCGCGTACGCACCGATGATGCGCGATCTCGGCCCCGACGCCGTCGTCGCGGACGTCGAGCGGGCCTTCCTCGAAGACATGGTCGGCCACCACATGATGGCGGTGCACGAGGCCCAGACGCTGCTCGTCGGCGGTTTCGCGGAGCACGCCGAGGTCGCCGACTTGGCCCGGTCGATCGTGAACGCCCAGATGGGCGAGATGCAGCAGATGATGGCGTGGTTGGGTACGTGGTACGGCGTCGCCGCACCGATGCCCATGGGTCCTGGGATGATGGGCATGCCGGGCATCGGGACGGGCGCGCTTGGCGAGACGGGCTTCATGAACGGCTACGGCATGGGCGGCCATGGCATGGGCGGCCATGGCATGGGCGGCTACGGCTTGGGCGGCTACGGCATGGGCAGCTACGGCATGGGCAGCTACGGCATGGGCAGCTACGGCATGGGCAGCTACGGCGTCGACGGCTCGATGGCCGGCTTCCACCAGGCCATGCACGGTGGCTCGTCCAGCGCGACCATCGGTGCGGCGGAAGCCGAACGGCTCGCGCTGGCGTTCTTGGCTGGCCGCGGCGAGGCAGCCGACGCGACGCAGGTCACGGGCTCGACGTTCGCCTTTGAGGTCGTCGTGCGGATCGGCGACGCCGAGCAGGTGCTGCGCGTCGACGGGCGCACCGGCCAGGTGACGCTCGTGTCCGAGCGCTGACGTGCGCGATTCTCGAAGCGACCGATCGGTCGCGCGCGGGGCGGTCGCCGTAGCGACCGCCCCGCGCCGTCGCTGGGTGCAGGTCGCATGGCTTCTGGTCGCTGCTGCCGCGGCCTTGGCGGCGTGGACGGCCGGGGGTTACGTGGCGGACCGCAACGCCCAGGCCGGCGAGCAGATCGCCCAACTGACCCACGTCCACGGCATGGACGCGCCCGCGTGGGCCGACGGGACGCTGTTCGTCGGCACCCACACGGGCCTCGTGCGATGGAGCGAACGACACGGTTGGCGATCGGTGGGCACGGAGCGCCACGACCTGATGGGGTTCCGCGCGGACGCGCAGGACGAGCGCACGCTGTACGCAAGCGGCCACCCCGACCTGCGCAGCGGGTTGCCGAACCCCCTCGGCCTGATCGTGAGCCGGGACGGCGGCCACACGTGGGCGCAGCGCTCGCTCGGCGGCGCGACCGATCTCCACGCGCTCACGGTGACGGCGGACGTCCGACCGGTGCTGCTCGCGTGGGACGCCACCGCGAGCACCCTGCTGCGCTCGGACGACGACGGTGCGACATGGACGACGCTGCCGTCCGAAGCATTGAAGGCGACTGGTGGCGTCTTTGCGCTCGACGCCCACCCGACCGATCCTGAACGCGTGTTCGTGGCGACGGCGAATGGGCTTTGGCGCAGCGAGGACGCCGGTGCCACGTGGCGGGCCACGGGGCTGCGAGGCTCGACGGTCACCACCGTGCGCCAACTCCGGGACGAAGCGCTGTGGGCGTTCGCGATCGACCCCGACGGTGGCCTCCAGCGCAGCCGCGACGG
>JARGGE010000174.1 GCA_029210865.1 Trueperaceae bacterium | reverse complement strand
GTGCGCGTCGAGGGGGCGACCGAGGCCGAGGCGGTCGCGCGCGATGGCGCGGTGGCGCAGGCGCTGGCCGCGTGGGACCAGGGGCGCGCCACGGCGTTCTGGCAGGAGGAGGCGGCCGCGGCGCAGGAGCGCGTCGAGGCCCTCACGGCGCGCGTTCGTGCGGCCCAAGTGCTCGGGACCGAGGCCGCGGACGGCGACTTGGACGCGCTCATCGACGAGCGTGACGCAGCGCTCGCGCGTCTGGCGGGTGCGACGCAGGCGCTCTCGAGCGGCGGCGCGGGCGGGTTGGCGCCGCTGCCCGCGATCGTGCGCACGCGCCCGGCGACGCCCTGGAGGCCGGCAGGGCTCGCCGCCGGGCTCACGTTCGGGCTCGCGATCCTGGCGGCCCTGCGGCCATCCGCGCGGCCGTTCGGTCCTGCTCGTGAGCGGATCCGCGACCGAGCCGCGGGGCGCACGCGCGCACCGACCGGCGTGCCTGTCGGCCGTGCGCCGGCGCCGGCTGCGGTGCTCGCCGTCTTCCCGTACGCAGGCGCCGAGGACGCGGTCCTCCTTCGGAGCGCGGCGGCGACGCTCCTTGAGGGGCTGCGCGAGCACCTGGCGAGCGTTCGCAGGGCGGTGGTGCTGGTGACGAGCCTGCACGAGGGGGAGGGGGTGACGACGGTCGCCGTGCACATGGCCGAAGCGCTCGCTCGGTCCGGCGCGCGCACGCTGCTCGTGGACGGATCGCTGCGGGAACCGGCCCTCGCGGCGCGCTACGCCGTCGTCGCGCCCAGCGGCGACGTACCGGTCGACGCCCCCCGCATCGCGAGCACGCTCGATTGGATGCGGCGGCCGGACGGGCGCCACCACGTCGTGGGGGTCGACGTGGGCGGTGGGCGCCATCTCGACCTGGTCCCGCAGTTCCATCCGACCCGACCCGAGCCGGGAACCGCCGAGACCTTCTTCGAGCCGTTCGGCGACGCGCTCGAACGCTGGCGTGGCTACGAGGTCGTGGTCGTCGACGCGGCTCCGCTCGCGCCCGTGGCCGACGCGCGCTACCTGCTCCCGTTCGCGACCGGCGTCGTCGTGGTGATCGATCGCGACCGCGACGATCGTCGGCGTCGCCTCGAGGCGGCGAAGCGGGCTCGGATGGCGAACGCACGGCTCCTCGGCTTCGTCGTCAACGAGCCCGCAGCGGCCGCGGTGAGGGTCGAAGCGTGATCGATCGCGACCGTCGGTCGGTGGCGTCGCGACCGAGCCGTCCCTAAGGAGCCGGCGGCAAGCTGGCGGGCCGCGCCGACGCGCGCACGCGCACCGACATCGGCAGGTAACGCTCGGCGTCCTCGGCCGCCGCGGCGACCGGCGTTCCGTCGGCCCGGCGCAACACCCACATCAGGGCGTCCACGCCGAAGCGCCAGTCCACCGCGTTCGCCCCGGCGAGGTCGGCCCAACGCACCTGGGCGACGTAGGTCCCCGCGCGCTCGAACGCGAGCAGGTCGGGGACGGAGCACGCGGGTGCCGTCGTGACGTCCGGCGGAACGAGGCAGAGTTGGTACGTCACCGGTGCGTCGCTGGGTTTCTCCAACACCTCGACGCGAACGTCGAGGACGTTACCTACGCGCGCGACCAGGTCGGTCCGCAGGTCCGGGGTGGCCACGAACGCCACCGCGTTCGAGGTCGCCGAGGCGCCAGCCGCATGCACGAACGCGGCCTCGCTCAAGAGGAGCGTCGGCGCACTGGCACGGGCCCGGAGCTCGGCCTCGGCGTCGGCGCGAGCCTGGGCTGCGGCCTCAGCTCGAGCGGCGGCCTCGGCCTCGCGACGGGCGTTGGCTTCGGCGGCTGCGGCGACCTCGGCCTCGTGGCGCGCGGCGGCCTCGGCGGAGGCGATGGCTTCGGCTTCTGCCGCGGCGCGGGCTTCGGCCTCGGCGCGGGCGGCGGCCTCGGCCGCCGCCCGCGCTTCCGCTTCGGTCTGCTCGGGTGCCTCGGTTGCCGCGGCTTCCGCGGCGGCCGTCCGGGCAGCGGCCTCGGTTGCCGCGGCTTCCGCGGCGGCAGCTTCGGCCGCCGCTGCCGCGCGGGCCTCCGCCTCGAGGTCCGCCGCCCGGGCTTCAGCTTCGGCCCGTGCGCGCGCGGCCTCTTCGGCGGTGCGCTGCCGCGCTTCGGCCGCGGCGCGCGCCGCAGCTTCCTGCTCGGCGGTGCGTGCGGCCGCCTCCTCGAGCGCCGCAAGCTCGGCGGGCCGCCGCTGGTCCTCGGGGTCGAGCGCGAGCAGGCGGTTGACGGCGGTGCGGGCCACGTCGATGCGCGCCTGCGCCAGGGCCGTGTCCGCGACGCCGCGCCACGCCTCGACGAAGTCGGGGGCTAGGGCGGTCGCCTCGCCGAAGCGCGCGAGCGCGGTGGCCGCGTCGCCGGCCTCGGCTGAGGCAAGAGCGGCTTGGTACGCCGCGACGGCGGCTGGACCGTGGCGCCCGATCAACAGGAGGAACGTGAGATCGCCGCTCAGGTCGGGGACCCGGTCGGCGAGCGCCTCGAGGAACGGGCGCGCACGCTCGGGTTCGTCGCTCGCGAGGTAGTGGCGCGCGAGCCGCTCGTTGGCGAGGGCGTCGGTCGGATCGAGCTCGACGGCCGCCTCGAAGAACCCGAGGCCCTCGGCGATGCGGCCGCCGTCGTACGCGGCGATGCCCATCCAGTCGGCCACCTCGACGATCTGGCGCGTCGCGACCGCGTCCAGGCCGCCGCCCAGTTCGCGGTAGGCGACCCACGCGGTCCAGGACCGCGCGTACCAGCCGGTCTGCAAGTACGCCTGACCGAGGAAGCGTTGCGGTGCGGGGTGCTCGGGCGCGGCCTCGGCGGCCTCGAGACCCGCCTGCAGCGCCTCGCGCCAGAGCGGACGGTCGGGGCCGTGGACGTCGTACGTGATCAGGGCTTCGGCCGCGGCCCGTTGGCCGCGGGCCAACGCTGCGGCGGCCGCGTCCGGCAGGGCTTGGGCCGCGACCGGTGCGGCCCAGGCAAGACAGAACAGCGTGGCCAGGACGCCCCGTAGGGCGGCGCGAGCGAGCAGCTGTTGCACATGGCGACCGTTCACTCCGCATGCTACCCGAGGCCCGCCCTCCGACCGGCGACGCAGGCGCCACACGCCCGGGTCCCCGGCGACCGTAGTCTGGTCGTGAGGTGATGCCGGTATGAGATTCCTTACTCGTTCGTCGAGGCGCTGGCTCGTCGCGCTCGGGATCGGGCTCGCGATCGTGCTGCCCGTCCTGGTCGCGCAGGGTCAAGACGCCGCCAAGGATTGGCGCGTCGGTGCGGTTCAGGACCTGGCGGAGGCCGGGGTCGAGACCGGCTTCGCGGACGGCTCGTTCCTCACCGAGGACCCGCTGACCGGCTACCAGGCGGCCGTCCTGATCGACCGACTGCTGGAGCAGGTCAGCGTCCGTACCGGCTGCCCGCCGGTGGCGGTCGGCTCGGGCGAGGGTTTCTCGGACGTGCCTGCGGACCACTGGGCCGCGGGCGCGGTCGCCGAACTCGGTTCGCTGGGGGTCGGCGAGGCTTTCCCCGACGGCCGCTTCGGCGGCGACGAGGTCCTGACCGGGTACCAGACGGCGCTGTTGGTGGCCCGAGCGCTCGAGAGCGCCAACGCCCAGGTGGCGTGCGGCGAGCAAGGCAGCGCTCAGGCGGTCGCGGAGCTGCGCGGCCAGGTGGCGGAACTCCGCGCCGCGCTCGCCGCGGGCGAGCTCCAAGGGCCGGCGGGACCGGCGGGTCCGCCTGGACCCGCGGGTCCGGCGGGGCCGCAGGGTCCTGCTGGCGCGGACGGCGCTCAGGGACCGCAGGGTCCGGCGGGCCCCGAGGGCCCACAAGGGGCGACGGGACCCATCGGCCCGATCGGCCCGGTCGGTCCGGCCGGCGCGGACGGTGCCATGGGGCCGGTCGGCCCGGTCGGTCCGGCGGGCGCCGATGGCGCGGCTGGTATCGCCTGTTGGGACCGCAACCGTGACGGGATCGCCGGCATCGAGGAGGACGTGAACCTCGACGGCGTGTGGGACGTTCGCGATTGCATCGGTCCCGCGGGTCCGGTGGGGCCGCAGGGTGTGCCTGGGTTGGTCGGTCCTGCGGGCCCGGTGGGTCCCCAGGGGCCCATGGGCCCGGTGGGGCTCCAGGGCGAGGTCGGTCCGGTCGGCCCGGTCGGTCCACAGGGCGAGGCCGGTCCGCAAGGTCCGGTCGGCCCGATCGGGCCGACCGGCGCGACCGGCGCCACCGGTCCGATCGGTCCCGTCGGTCCGCAGGGTCCGATCGGGTTGACGGGCGCGACGGGGCCCGTGGGTCCCGCGGGTCCTCAGGGTCCGGCTGGAGCCACCGGAGCGACGGGTCCCATCGGCCCGAAGGGTGACAAGGGCGACAAGGGTGATACGGGCGACACGGGGCCGCAGGGACCGATTGGTCCCGAAGGTCCGCAGGGTCCGGCTGGCGTCTGCACCTGCCCCTGACGACCGGTAGGTCCCGCGCCCGCCCCCCTCACCCCCCCGCGACGGGCCCCCGCGACACCGCGCGCTCGTCCGCCAGCCAGTAACGCAACACCCAACCGCGCGCCGGGTTCGATGGACCGATCCCGACGCGCGGTCCCCTGTGGATCCGCGTCGGGTCCGGGGTAACGGTTGGCTCGGTGATCCACAACGCTGGTCCGTCGAGCGGCGCGCCGTCGTGGTCGGCGGTGACGCCGAAGGCGCGGGCGAGGTTGCCCGGGCCGCGGGCGAGCTGGTGGTCGGCGACGGGGCGGCCGCGGCGCGCGCGCATCGCTTCGAGGCCCGCGAGCGGCCGCGCGGCGCGCACCAGCACCGCCTCGGGGGCGTCGGTCCCACCCGTGACCACGTTCAGGCAGAGGTGGACGCCGTAGCTCCGGTAGACGTACGCGTGACCGGCCGGGAGGTACATCGACGCGACCCTCGGGGTGCGCTTGCCGTGGAACGAGTGGCAGGCGGGGTCGCGCAGTCCCAGGTAGGCCTCGGTCTCGACGATCCGCCCGACGGTGTGGACGCCGTCGGGCGCGAGCGCGTGGAGCTCCGCGGCGAGCAGCGCGCGGGCGACGGCCTCCGTCGGCATCGTCGGGTCGAGAACGAACGGACGCCCCGCGTCCGGCGGTGGCGCGCTCACGCCGCCGCCTCGACGCTCCCGACCACCATCGCGTTGCGCAGCCCGCCGGTGACGACCTCGCGCACGTGGTGCACGCGCACGCGCGGCAGCGCCGCGACGGCGTCGGGGCGCGGGTACAGCAGCGCGAACGACCAGCCCCCGGCGCGCCCCAACAGGTCCGCGACGAGCGCGTCCGGGTCGGCGCCGACCGCGTCCGACCCCTTGCCGTAGGGCGGGTTGGCGAGCAGGAGCGGCCGCTGCGCCCCCGAGCGGGCGACCAGCGCGGCGAGGTCGAGGTGTTGCGCGCGCTCGGCGGCCAGGTCGACCTCCCCGGCGCCGATGGCCTCGAGGTTGCGCCGCGCGACGGCGACCGCCTCGGGATCGGCGTCGCGGGCGTGCCAGCGCGTCGTGGTGGTGTGATCGTCGGACGCCGCGGCGCGGGCCATCCGCAGCGCGTGCGCGAAACGCCCGGCCGGCCAGGCCGGCGAGGACTCGAACGGGACGCCACCGGTCCGCGCGGGCGTGCCCAGGGCCAGCGCGCGCGCCTCGGTGACCAGCGTCCCGGAGCCGCAGAAGGGGTCGAGCACCAGGTCGTGCGCGGCGACGTCGGCGAGACGCGCGAGGGCCGCGGCGGTCGTCTCGCGGACGGTCGTCGCGGTGACCCACTTGCCGCCCGTCCGGCGGTGCAGGGCGCCGCCCAGGTCGAGCGCAACCGTCACGCGGTCGCGGTGCAGCCGCACGTGCACGGTGAGCATCGGGCCGTCGGCCACGTCGTCGGCGACGCCCTGCGCGCGCCAGGCCTGGCGCGCGCTCCGTTCGATGCCGGCGTCGTCCCGCACGCGCGACTTGGTGCTGCGCACGCGCACGGCCACCGCGCAGCGCGGCGGCAGCCAGAGGGCCCAGCGCACGCGCGTGAGGTGGTCGTGGAGCATCGGGTAGGTGGCCGCGGCGGCCTCGCCGAGCAGCTCCACGCGCAGCGACTCGGCGACGCGCAGGCGCACGAGCGCGGCCATCGCGGCGTCGAGCGGCCCCTCGAAGCGGACGCCGCCGGTGCCGCGGGCCACGTCGGACGCAGTGGGCAGGGCCGCGACCTCGGCCTCGAGCAGGTCCTCGAGGCCGATCGCGCACGTCGCCACGAAGCGGTGGCGGGTGCCCCAGACGTGGCGCTTGACGGCACGGAGGCGGGCGGCGTCGCTGCTCGGGGGGTCGACCATCGCGTGCATCGTACGGGGCACGTG
>JARGGE010000173.1 GCA_029210865.1 Trueperaceae bacterium | reverse complement strand
CGCCCACCCCGGGCTTCGCCGCGATCGCCGGCTGGATCGCCTTCTACCCGTCGCGCGTCGACCGCATCACCGTCGACGGCGAGGTCGTGCGACCGGTGGGCGGCGACTTCTACGGCGGTTGGGTGACCTCGCGCGTGGTCGGCCCCTTCAAGGGGGGACCGGGGACCGAGGGCTGGTAGCCGGGCGACGCCGCCGGCGGCGACCGGTGCGGCGACGGCCCGCACGTCGTCGGTCGCGGCATCGCTCATGAACCGCGCCTAGACTCGGCGGCGAGGAGGCCCTCCGCCATGACCCGCACCCTCGTCCGCTCGACGCTGCTCGCCCTCGCCCTCGGTGCGGCCGCCCTCGCGGCGCCGCCGCTGCTCGCCCCCGGCCCGCTGCCGGTGGGCGCCTGGCGGTTGGTGGGGCTCGACGAAGGCCCCACCCCGTGGCCGCACCTGGCCGTCACGCTCGAGGTGGGCGAGGACGGCCGGACGGTCTTCGGTTCGCTCGGCTGCAACACCTTCCGCGGCGAGGCCACGGGGAACGCCGACGCGCTCGACCTCGGACCGCTCGCGCAGACGCTGCGCGCCTGCGCCGGCGACGAGGGCACCGCCGAGGCGATCGTGGCGCGCGTGCTGGACGCAGCGACGCGCGCCGACCTGATCGCGGGTCGGCTCGTGGTCCGCGGCGCCGGACGCGCGCTGATCTACGCCCCCATGGCCGCCCCCGAGGACGCGGGCGTGCCCGGGGCGCCGCCGCTCGCCTCCTTCGACCGCCTCGACCCCAGCCGCTTCGCCGCCGCCGTCGATGCCTCGGCCGCCAACCGCGCCGCCTGGGTGCGCGACCCCCTGCAGGTCGCGCTGCTGTTCATCGACACGCCGTCGAGCGGGCGGACGACGGTCGTGCGCGAGGACGTGGGGGACGGCGAGGACCCCGACGCCACCGTCGTGCGGATGTGGTTCGACGGCCTGCTCGACGACGCGGTGCTTGCGCGTTGGTTCGAGGTGGCGCTCGCGCGCGGCGCCGACGGCGCCTGGCGCGTCGACGCGGCACGGCAGGCCACCTGGTGCGCGCGCGGTGACGTCACCGACGCGCTCGTGGCGGGCGTCTGCCCGTAGGACCGCCGCCGCACGGGCGCGGTACCGTGGCGCCACCGACGAGCCCGACGAGCGCGGGCCCACCCGTCGATCGCCGCCTGCTCGCACCCTAGGAGCCCCCATGCCCCAGCTCGACGACGTCCTCGCCCGCCTCGACGCCCGCCTCGAGGAGGAGCGCGCCGCGCTCCTCGACCTGAGCCACCTCATCCACGCCCACCCCGAGGTCCGCTTCGAGGAGGTCCAGGCCGCGGCCTGGCTCACCGAGGCGCTGGAGGCCCGCGGCTTCACCGTGGAGCGCGGCGTGGGCGGCCTCCCCACCGCCTTCCGCGCGCGCCTCGAGGGGCGCGGCCCGGGCCCGACGATCGCGGTCCTGTGCGAGTACGACGCGCTGCCGGGGCTCGGCCACGCCTGCGGCCACAACGTGATCGCCACCATGGGCGCGGGCGCCGGCTTCGCGCTGGCGCCGCTCATGAACGAGTTCGACGGCACGCTGCTCGTCCTCGGCACCCCCGCCGAGGAGGGGGGCGGCGGCAAGGTGATCCTGCTCGAGGAGGGGGTCTTCGACGGCGTGGACGCGGCGGTGATGATCCACCCGTACAAGAGCGACCACCCCAGCATGGGGACGCTCGCGAGCACCAAGTGGGACGTGGCCTTCCACGGGGTGCCCGCCCACGCGGCGATGGCGCCGCACCTGGGGCGCAACGCGCTCGACGCGGTGCGCCTCGCCTTCGCCGGCATCGACGCGCTGCGGCAGCAGACGCGCGACGACGTGCGCATCCACGCGGTGATCACCGACGGCGGCGCCGCGGCGAACATCATCCCCGAGACCGCGGCGATGAACGCGGTGGCGCGCGCCCGCGACGCCCGCCACCTGTTCGACGAGCTGGTGCCGCGCCTCGAAAACGTCTTCCGAGGCGCCGCGCTCATGACCGGCACCGAGCTGACCATCACGCCCTCGTCGCGCCCCTACCTCGAGATCGTGAACAACGCGCCGCTCGAGGAGGCCTTCGTCCGCCACGCCGCCCGCCGCGGCCGCACCGCCACCCCGTACGACATGGCCGACGGCACCGGCTCCACCGACCTGGGCAACGTCAGCCACGCGGTGCCGGCGCTCCACGGGATGCTGGCGATCGACGACGCCGCGCTGCCGCACACCGCGGCCTTCGAGCGTGCCGCCGGGTCCGCGCGCGGCGACGCCACCGTGATCGACGGCGCGACCGTGCTCGCCGGCCTCGCGGCGGAGCTCTTCCTCGACCTCGACCTGCTCGCGCGGGCCAAGGCGGCCTTCGCGGAGGCGACCGGACCGGCGCGCTGAGGACGACCGGGGCAGCGAGCGAGCGTTCGGTCCGAGCGAGGCGACCCGCGGCGGTGCTTCCCGGGGTGGCCGGCCAGGGGGATGCACCGCGGCGCACCGCTTAGCGAAGCTTGCAATCCTAAAGCTCGACTTTCGATTTGCAAGGTTCGAGTAAGCGCCCGAGATCGATGCCTCCCCGTCGGTCAGGCCGTCGCTCGGTCGCTCAATCGTCGACCGCGCCGAACCAAATCCAGAAGGCCACGGCGCCGCTCGGGCCGGCGACCGCCCAGTGGGCCTCGCCGGCCGGGATCAGGGTGACGTCGCCGGCCCCGACCGCGAACGGCGCCTCGCCCGACACCCCGGTGAGCGACCCCGACACGATGAGCGACAGCTCGTCGGCGGCGTGCACCGACCACCCCTCGGCCGGCACCCGCTGACCCGGGGCGAGCGTCACGCTCCCGACGCGCAGCGCGGCACGGTCCTTGGGGGCGAGGTCGAGCAGGGCGCGGACGCCCAGGGCGGGCGCGTCGTCGGGGACGAGCGGGACGCGGTGCATGGCGGCATCCTACGGGACGCGACGGGCTAGGCTTCGACCCGTGGACACCCTCGAGCTCGTGCGCCTCAACCTGCTGTCGCCGATGGTGCTGGCCTTCGCCCTCGGGATCGTGGCGACCCTGGTGCGCAGCGACCTGCGCGTGCCCGACGCGCTCTACACCGCGCTCTCGATCTACCTGCTCGTCGCGATCGGCCTCAAGGGCGGCGTCGCGCTCACCACCACGCCGCCCAGCGAGCTCTGGCTGCCCGCGCTGGCCACGCTGTTCGCGGGTGGCGCCACGGCGCTCACCAGCTACGCCGTCGCGCGCGGCCTGGGCCGTTGGGACGTCGCCGACGCCGCTGCCCTCGCCGCGCACTACGGCTCGGTCTCGGTGGTGACCTTCGTGGCGGCGCAGGCCTTCCTCGACCGCGCCGGCGTCGGCTACGAGGGCTTCCTGCCGGCCCTGGTCGCGCTGCTCGAGGTGCCCGCGATCCTGGTCGCGCTCGTCATCGCGCAGCGCGCCCGGCCGACGGGGGGCGGCGGCAGCCTGGGCGCGACCGTCGCCGAGGTCCTCACCGGCCGCAGCATCGTGCTGCTGGTGGGCGGGCTGCTCATCGGGCTCGCCACCGGCGCCGACGGCGCGGCGCGGGTGGCCCCCTTCTTCGTCGCCCCCTTCGAGGGCGCGCTGACGCTCTTCCTGCTCGAGATGGGGCTCGTGACCGCGCGGCGGCTGGGCGAACTGCGCAAGGGCGGCGCCTTCCTGGTCGCCTTCGGGGTGGGGGCACCGGTGGTGCACGGCCTCCTCGGCGCCGCGCTCGGCACGGCGGCCGGGCTGTCGGCGGGGGGCGCGACCGTCTTCGCGACCATGGTCGCCAGCGCCTCGTACATCGCGGCCACCGCCGCGGTGCGCTTGGCGCTGCCCGAGGCCAACCCCGGCCGGTACCTCACCGCCTCGCTCGCCGTGACCTTCCCGTTCAACCTGGTCGTCGGCATCCCGCTCTACGCCCGCGTGGCGCAGGCGCTCGCCGGAGGAGGCGCATGAACCCGAGCGAACCCCCCGCCTGGACCGAACGCCGGCTGGTCACCGTCATCGCCGAGGCGGTGCTCGAGGAGCGTCTGCTCGCCGACCTGCGCCGCTGGGGCGTCGGCGGCCTCACCGTGGTGCGCGCCGAGGGCGACCCCTACGGCTCGCGGGTCGGCGACCTCGAGGGCGCCTTCCTGCGGATCGAGTCCGTGGTGGGTGCCGCGACCGCCGAGCGCGTCCTGAACGGGCTGGCGGCCACGTACCTCGACCGCTTCAAGGTGGTCGCCTACGACCACCCGGTGCGCGTGGTGCGGGGCGCCAAGTACCCCTGACCGGCCATCCCGAGGCGCGCCCGGCTCAGCGCAGCGCCGCCACCTGCGTCCGCAGCGCGGCGTCGAAGAACTCGACCACCCGGCGCGCGTACTCCCGCGGCTCGGCCTCGTAGGCCTTGGCGTGGGCGACGCCGTCGAGCGTCCACAGCGCGGCGCTCGGCTCGGCGGCGCGCAGCCGCAGCGCGTGGTCGTAGGGGATGAGGAGGTCGCCGGTGCCGTGCACCAGCTGGATCGGCCGCGGCGCCACCAGCGGCAGCTCGTCGACCGGCCGCGACGCGGCGAGGTCGAAGCCGAAGCGCACCCGGTGCGCCAACCGGGCGGCGTGCCAGAAGACCGTCGGCAACCCGCTGGCCGACGGCCATTCCGCCTCGATGATCGAGGCGATCTCGGCGTAGCCCGCGTCGGCCCACAATGCGCCCACGCGCGGGTCGTCGGCGACCGCGCCGGTGGCGCTCGCGGCCCCCATCGACACCCCGAGCACCCCAACGTTGCCGACGGGCACGCCCTGGTCGACCAGGAAGCCGACCGCAGCCTGGACGTCGAGCCGCTCGGCCCGACCGAACGTGTAGCGCGCGTCGGCCGAGGCGCCGTGGCCGCGCAGGTCGAGCAGGACGACGTGGTAGCCGTTCGCCTGCAGGATCGCGGCGATCTCGGGGAAGCGGCCGCCGAACTCGCGCGTGCGGCTCGAGTCGCGGCCGTGGACGAGCACGACGCCGGCGTCCGAGCCGACCACGGGCAGGTGCCAGGCGGCCAGCTCGACGCCGTCGGCGGCGGTGAAGGCGACGTCCGCGTACGTCGTGCCGAAGCCGGCGGGGGTGACGGTGGCGTCGAGGTGGCGTTCGGGGACCGTGAGGCGATCGGCGGCGACGGCGCCGACGGCGAACCAACCGGCGAAGGCGACCAGCGCGAGGGCCGCGAGGCCGACCAGCACGCGTCGAACGGGGCGGGAGCGGAGCATGCGGGATGCTACCCCCGGCCGCCTGGCCCTGGACGTCGGGCGCGCGGCGGGACCGCTGCTATGCTCCGGGTATCCGGCGACCCCGCCGCGGCCGGCGGCCGCAGGCCGGGCCCGCCCACGAGGAGCGACCATGGCGCAGAAAGTGATCCAGCTGACCCCCAAGGGGCTGGAGAAGATCAAGGAAGAGCTCCGCTACCTCAAGGAAGAGAAGCGGCAGGAGTTGTCCGACTACATGGGCGTCGCGCTCGCCGACGGCGACCTGCGCGAGAACGCCGCGTACGACGAGGCGCGGCTGCTGCAGAGCGCGAACGAGGCGCGGATCGCCGACCTCGAGGAGGTCGTGACGCGCGCGGTGGTCGTGGCCCAAGGGGCGGGCGACGAGGCGATCGCGCGCCTGGGCGCGAGCCTGGAGCTGCTGGACGACGGCGGCGCCACCCACACCTTCCACCTCGTCGGCTCGCTCGAGGCCGATGTCTTCGAGAACCGCATCTCCGACGAGTCGCCGCTCGGCCAGCAGCTCATGGGCCGCCGCGTGGGCGACCGGGTGGCGCTCGGCAAGCGGCACTACACGGTCCTGGCGGTCCTGTTCGACTGACCCTCGCCGCGGCCGGGGCCCGACCTTCATCGGACGCTCGAGAAGCGCGCGGTAGGCTGGGCGCGTGATCCGAGCCGCCCTCATCGCCCTCGTCGTCGTCGTGCTCGGCCTGGCGGTCGTCAGCCTGCTGCCCGACCGCCGCGCCGAGCTCCCCGACGCGACGATCGTGTTGGGCGAGGCGCGCGTGCTGCTCCTGCCCACCGCCGACCCCGAGGCGGTCTGGACCTTCGCCGCCCCCGAGGCCCGCTTCGACCCCGACGCCGAGAGCACCGAGCTCTTGCGGGTCGAGGACGCCGCCCGCACCATCGACGGCGTCGTCGACTTCACCCTGCGCGCCGATCGGCTCGTCATCGACCGCCGCGACGACCTGGTCACCGAGCGGCTCGAGGCGCACCTGGTCGCCGACGGCTGGGACGTGCTCATGGAGGGGCGCACCGGCCGCAACGTGCTCGTGCGCCAGGACGTCGGGCGCTTCGAGGTGCCCCACGTCGAGATCTCGGGCGACGGCATCGGCGACAGCGTCTACCAGGACATGAGCATCAGCTTCGACTTCACC
>JARGGE010000172.1 GCA_029210865.1 Trueperaceae bacterium | reverse complement strand
CTCGTGGACGGCGCGGCTCGACCCCAGCGACGGGTCGCTCGCCCTGGGGGGCGACCTCGCGAGCCTGGGCGGCGGCGCCGAGGGGAGCGTCGACGCGGTGGCGACGCTGCTGCCCGACGTCCGGATCGACGGAACCGTGGTGGGCCTCGGCGTCGCCGGGGTCGCGCTCGGCGACCTCGCGCTCGCGGGCGACCGCAGCGCGGGGTGGCGGGTCGCCGGCGACCGCGTGCAGGCCGAGGTCACCGCCGACCTCGCGGGCTGGTCGCTCGAGGTCCGCGACCTCGCGCTGCCCGTCGGCGCCACCACGCTCGACGCAGCGTGGCGCCGAGGGTCGCAGGGCGACGTTCTCGAGGCCCGGTGGCGCGGCACGACGCCGGCCGGGGCGGTCGACCTGAGCGCGTCGCTCGCGGGTGCCTTCGCCACGGGGCTCTGGCGCGGCGACGTCGCCGGCGAGGCGCTGGGCGGGCGGCTCGCCTGGCCGATCGCGCGGACGGCGGACGGGTGGAGCGGGACCGCCGGCCTCGACGGTGCGTCCTACGGCGGCGTCGGCTTCGTCGCGACGGCGGAGCTGAGCGGCGCCGGCCGCTGGCCCGAGGTCGAGGCGCGCGCGGCTGCGGCCGACGACGCCTGGGCGCTGGAGGGGGGCTGGGTGGGCGGCGCCGCCGTCGTCTCGGCCGAGGTCGCCACCCCCGAGGGACGCCTCGGGGTCCGTGGTCGCGCCTTGCCCGAGCTCGACCTCATCGTCGCCGACGCGCGCGGAGGCGCCGCCCGGGTGCGCGGCGGTTGGCAGGACGCACCGCTGCGGATCGAGGGACGCGCGGACCTGGCCTGGGGACCGCTGGCGCTCGAGCTGAGCGCACCGAACCGGGCGAGCATCCGCGTCGTCGGGATCGACGGCGCCTGGACCGCCGCGCTGCCACCCGGCGGCCTGACCGCCGCGTGGGGCAGCGTGCGGCGCGACGGTTGGGCCTGGAGCGGCGAGGGCGCGTGGGGCGGCGAGCTGCTCGTCGCTCGCGGCGGGGCGCTCGCGGCCGAGGCCGACGCGGCCACCCTGGCCCTCGGCGACCTCGACCTGGCCGTCGACGGCGCGCTCCGGCCCGGGGACGGCGCGCTCGCCTGGCGCCTCGGTGGCGTCGAGGCGTTCCTCGGCGTGCCCACCCTGGAAGGGGCGTTGACGTGGGACGGGGCGACGCTGGCGCTGACCGCCGACGGGTTCGGACGCGTCGACGTCCGCAGCGACACCGCGGCGGCGCGGACAGGGTGGGCGCTCGACCTCGGCGTCGGCGGCGGCCGCGTGGCCGGGGCGCTGGCGTGGGGGGCGGACGGGTGGAGCGGGCGGATCGACGGCAGCGACGTCGTGTTGCCGCTGCCAGCGGACGAGGCTCGGTTGGCGCTCAGCGTGCGCGGCGACGGACCGGACTTGGCGCTCGAGGGGACGGTGCGCACGGCGTCGGGGGTCGCGACGCTGGCGGGGCGCTGGGACGCCCGTCCGCTCCGCTTGGGCGCCTGGGGGCCGACCACGCCCCCACGCCGCGAGCTCGACCTGCGCTTGAGCGCCGTCGACCTCGCCGGGCTCGGGGGCGCCCGCGCGCTCGCGGGGACGCTCGCCGGCAGCATCGCGGTGCGCGGCGACCTCGTGGTCGGTCAGTTCGTCTCCGAAGCGCTGACGCTGGGGACGTGGCGCACCGACGCCCTGCTCTCGCTGCGCGGCGACCTCGCCGGCGGCCCCGAGGCCACCGTCCGCCTCGACGTGGGCGCGTCCCGCGCGACGTTCGAGGTCGACCCGCTCGGTCTCGAGGTCTTCGCGCAGCTCGAGCGCTTCCCGCTCCACGACGCGGTCGCCGCGGCGTTCGGCCCCAGCGACGTGCTCGCCGAGGTGACGGGGGTGCTGCGCGGCGCCTGGTCGTGGGGCGCTGCTCGACCGCACGACCTGCGGCTCGCGACGGAACACGTCCGGCTCGAGCGCGCGGGCGTGGTGACGACCGGCACCCTCGCGCTCTCGTGGGACGACGTCGCCTTGCGGATCAACGAGGCGCGCTTCGAGGGCAGCGGCGCCTGGAGCGCCCGCGGGAGCGCCACGCCCGAGGCGCTCGACCTCGAGTTCGTCGCGAGCGGTGCCGATTTCTCGCCGCTGCTGGGGCTGGTGCCGAGCTTCGCGCGCTACGGCGTGACCGCCGCCGGCGACCTCAGCGTGCGGGCCACGGGGACGCTCGCGGCGCCCAACGTCACGGCCACGACCGCGGCCCTGGAGCTGGGGGTCGCCGGCACCCGCTACCGGCTCGAGGAGGTGGCGGGCGAGCTCGTCGGCAGCGCCTGGAGCGTCCGGGCGGGCGTCGCGGGCGTCGCCCCGCTCGGCGGTCGCGTCGACCTGGTGGCCGGCGGCCGCGTCGGGCCGTTCCCCGACACCGGCTTCTCGCTCGAGGCGCGCGCCGTCGGCGACCTCGACGTGCCCTTCCTCGGCCGGATCACCGACCTGGACGCCGAGGTCCGCTGGAGCGACGCGCGCGCCGCCACCCTCGTCGCGACCGGCGCCGTCGGCGGTCCGCTGAGCGTCGAGGGCACGCTGTCGCCGCTGGACCTGAGCGCCCGTGGTCGGTCGCTCGAGCTGTCGGTCCCGTTCCTCTTCGTGGCCGACGCGACCGCGGACGCCGAGGCGCGCCTGGTCACGGACGCGGAGGGCGTGCGGGTGTCGGGCCGCGTCGACGTCGCGGAGGCGCGGGTCGACCTCGCCGCCCGGCGCGACGCTGCGGCCGCGACCGCGAGCGCGACGCCGACCTCGGACGCCCCCGCGGCCGATCCGGCCGCGATCCAGGCCACCCGTGCCCGCGTGCGCTTCGACGGTGTCCGCATCGTCGCGCCGCAGCGGGTCGCCTTCGCCGAGTCGTTCGGCAGCGCCGAGGCCGCCGTCGACCTGACGCTCGGCGGCGACGCCGCGGCGCCGCGTCTCGCCGGCACCGTCGCGGCCCTGCGCGGCACGCTCCGCTTCGCGGGGCGCGACCTCGAGCTCACCCAGGCGGTCGCCACGTTCGATCCGACCCGGGGGGTCTTCCCGGCCCTCGTGGTGGGGGCCCGCACCACCTTCGACAAGGCGCGGGTGGTCCCCGCCGGTACCGAGGTGCGCTTCACCGCGCCTCCGGGACCGAGCTTCCGCGTCGACGTCGCCTTCGAAGGCGAAGCGACCGGCGGCGACGAGGGCTTCGCCCTCGACCTCGAACCGCGCCTCGCGAGCGACGCGCTCGTGGAGGGGCTCGACGCGGGCTCGGGGGCGCGGCCGCTCACCGATCTCGAGCTCCTGAGCCTGGTCGCCCTCGGCCGCCTCGAGGTCACGAGCGGCTTCGCGGGCACCGTCGCCCAGAACGCCCTCGACGCCGCGGTCGACCTGCTCGTCACCGCCGAGATCCAGGCGGCGCTCGCCGAGGGGTTGGGGCTCGACGTCGTGGAGCTGCGGACCACGCCGGTCACCTCGCTCTTCGACGGCGGCGACCCGTTCGGCGTCTCGCTGCGCCTGGGCGGCTACCTGTCGGACGAGGTGTTCGCGTCCTACCGGGTCTCCACGCTCGACGGCGACACGGCGTTCGGCGCCTTCTCGAACGAGGTCGCCTTCGCCTACCAGCTCGGCCCGGTCGCGATCGACCTGACCGGACGCGTCGACGTCGCCGCGGGCACCACCGCGACCGCCGGCCCGTCGCTCGGGGTCGGCGCGTCGTACGGCTTCGCCGGCGGTTGGTCGCTGGAGTTCGGCGTCGATCTGGCGACCGAGCGCTCGCTCGCGCGCCTCGGCGTCACCTGGCGCTGGTGAGGTGCGGCCGCGTGGCCCGAGCGGCCACCGAGTGGTGCACCGCCAGCCCGCTCGCGGCAGCGATGCCCGGGGACCCGTTGGTATAACCGGAGCGATGCGACCGCGCGCTCGCCGGTCGCCGCCCGCCCCACGCCCGCGAGAGCGAGGAACCGATGACCGACTCCCTGTACGACACGGCGAGCACGCTGCGCCTCCCGCTGATCGACCCGGTGACGAACGCGAGCACCGCGGTGCTGTACGAGCACGCCGTGCGGCTCGGCGAGGCTCGGATCGCCGAAGGCGGCCCGCTGGTCGTCGACACCGGTAAGTTCACGGGGCGCTCCCCAAGAGACAAGTTCGTCGTCCGCGACGCGCTCACCGAGCACGAGGTCGACTGGGGGCCCGTCAACCAGCCCATGTCTCCCGAGCACTTCGGTCGACTGCAGGACGAGATGTTCGACGCCGCTGCGGAGCGGCGGCTCTTCGTCCAGGAGCTGTTCGCCGGGACCGACCCGAGCGTCCAGATCCCGGTCCGCGTCGTGTCCGAGCGCGCCTGGCACTCGCTCTTCGTCCGCAACCTGTTCGTGCACGCTGGGACGCGCCGCGCCGGCGACGGCTGGACGGTGCTCGACCTGCCGACCTTCAAGGCCGACCCCGACCGCCACGAGACGCGCAGCAGCACCGCGATCGCGGTCGACTACACGAAGCGCCTGGTCCTGATCGCGAACAGCGAGTACGCCGGCGAGATCAAGAAGTCGATCTTCGGCGTCCTGAACTTCACCCTCCCCCGCGCCGGGGTGCTGCCCATGCACTGCTCGGCGAACGTCGGCGCCGCCGGCGACGTCGCGCTCTTCTTCGGGCTCTCGGGCACCGGCAAGACGACCCTGTCGGCGGACCCGCAGCGCACGCTCGTCGGCGACGACGAGCACGGCTGGTCCGACACCGGCATCTTCAACTTCGAGGGCGGCTGCTACGCGAAGGCGATCCGGCTGACCGCCGCCGCCGAGCCCGAGATCCACGCGGCCAGCACGCGCTTCGGCACCGTGCTGGAGAACGTCGTGCTCGACCCCGTCACGCGCGCGATCGACTTCGACGATGCCCGCAAGACCGAGAACACCCGCGCGGCGTACCCGCTGGCGTACATCCCGAACGCCTCGACCACCGGCCGTGCCGACCACCCCGCGTCGGTCGTGTTCCTCACCGCCGACGCCTTCGGCGTTCTGCCGCCGATCGCGCGGCTCGACGCCGCGCAGGCGATGTACCACTTCCTGTCGGGCTACACGGCCAAGGTCGCCGGCACCGAGCGGGGCGTCGACGAGCCCCAAGCCACCTTCTCCGCGTGCTTCGGGTCGCCGTTCATGCCCCTGGCCCCGGGCCGCTACGCCGAGATGCTCGGCGAGCGCCTGCGACGCCACGGCGCCACCGTGTGGCTCGTCAACACCGGCTGGACCGGCGGGCCGGCGGGGGTGGGCCACCGCATGAGGCTCGGGCACACGCGGGCGATGGTCGACGCGGCGCTGTCGGGCCGGCTCGACGGCGTGCCGATGCGCCGCGACCCCGTCTTCGGCCTCGAGGTGCCGACCGCCATCCCAGGCATCCCGCACGAGCTGCTCGACCCGCGCAGCACGTGGGCCGACCCCGGCGCGTTCGACGTCCAGTGCGACCGTCTCGCCCAGATGTTCCACGAGAACTTCGCGCGCTTCGCCGCCCAGGTGGCCGACGAGGTCGTGCGTGCCGGCCCGCGGGCCTGACGGTCCGCACCAGCGCGGGCAGCGCGGCTAGCCGTCGCGGCCGGCCTCGTGGCGGTCGAGCCGCGCCGTCCCGTACGCCAGGGCGGTCAGCGCGAAGGCCGCGGTCCAGGCGAGCGAGACCGCCGCGGACGCCCGCCCCGCCGCGGAGGCCCAGACCGGCAGCGACGGGTCGACCAGCGTGGACCAGGCGGGGTAGGCCAGCGCCGCCGTGAGCCCGGCGGCGTAGACGAGCGCCAAGGTCATGTAGAGCAGCCCGCCGGGCGACATCGGGACCTCGGTGGCCTGGGTGGCGTCGAACCGCGGGAAGGCGGCGCCCAGCCCCACGCCGAGCGCGGCCGTGGCGACCGCCGCGCAGGCGCCGGCGAACCAGGCCGCCGTGGCCAGGTTGGGCGAGACGTCGAGCAGAGAGGCCTGCGCCACCCCGAGGCCGACCCCCAGCACGAGGAGCGGTGGGAGCGCATGCGCCAGCTTCGCGGCGACGATCGCGCGGGTCCGCAGCGGCGCGGTGCGCAGCCACCAGTACCCCTCCCCCTCCAGCGAGACGACCGGGAAGGCCAGGCGCACGCCGACGCCCGCGAGCAGCAGCGCCAGGAAGGCGACGTTCAGCGCCCCCAGGGCGTCGCGGAAGCGCTGGCCGTCGACCTCGATCGACGCCGTGCTGACCAGGTAGACGCCGGCCAGCGCGATGAGGACGAGGAGCTGCGACGCCTGGGTGGGGTCGCGGGCGAGCAGCCTCAGGTCCTTGACCACGACCGCGCCCGGTGGCCCCGCCGCGGCCAACGGCCGCTCCCACCAGGACGCGCGCCGCGGCCGCGGGTCGCGGCGCCGCGGCGCGGTGTCGAGGCCACGCATCCACCCGGCCTGGTAC
>JARGGE010000171.1 GCA_029210865.1 Trueperaceae bacterium | reverse complement strand
TCGCCGGCGCGCTCGCGGCCGGTGCGGACCTCGTGCTCCTCGACGAACCCACCAACCACCTCGACCTGACGGCGCGGGAGTGGCTGGCCGCGCACCTGGTCGCGCACCAGGGGGCCGTCGTCTTCGCCAGCCACGACCGTGCGCTGATCGACGCGGCGGCCACGCACGTGCTCCCCCTCGACGAACCGGCCCCCGCCGTCCGCCGCGGCGGTTGGAGCGCCTGGGCGCGGCAACGCGCCTTCGCCGACCGGGTGGACGCCAAGAGCGCGCGGCTGCGAGCCCGCCGGATCGCCGAACTCGAGGCGATGGCGGCCGACCTGCGGGCTCAGGGCCACCGCACGGCGCAGACGCGCCGGCGCCGCGCCGAGCGCGAGGCGGCCGCCCTGCGGGCGCTCCCGACGGCGGGGACGGCGCGCAGCCAGCCCGCGCGGATCGACCTGCCGGGCGCCGTCGCGGGGGGCGAGGTCGCCCGCTTCGACCACCTCACCTGGGGCGACGTCCTCGACGACGCGACGCTGACGCTCCACGCGGGCGAGCGGCTCGCCCTGGTCGGGCCCAACGGCAGCGGCAAGAGCACCGTGTTGCGGCTGCTCGCGGGCGAGCTGGCGAGCGAGGACCCGCGCGCGCACGCGCGCTGGCGGCCCGGCGTCCGCGTCCTCCACCTCGACCAGCACGGCCGCGGGCTCGACGACGCGGCGACGCCGCGCGCGGCGCTGCAGGCCTGGGTGAGCGCCGCCCGCGCCGACGGCCTGCTCGCGCTCGTCGGCCTCCCGCACACCGCGTTCGGACGGCCGGTCGGGACGCTGTCGGGGGGCGAGCGCGCGCGCGTCGGGGCCGCGCTCCTGATGGCGCGCGAGGCCGACGTGCTGCTCCTCGACGAACCGACCAACGACCTCGACGTGGCGACCATCGAGGCGCTCGAGGCGGCCCTCGCGGCGACCCCGGCGACCGTGGTGCTCGCGACGCACGACGCGCGCACGATCGAGGCGCTCGGCGCGGAGGTCGTGACCCTCGAGGCCGGGGCCCTGGTGCGATGGCGAGGCGGCCTGGATGGGTGGCGGCGGGGCGCGCGCCGACGGGAACGGGGCCTCGAGGGCCACGGCGGACCCGCGAGCGACCCCGAGGCGGCCGGCGCCGTCGAAGCGGCCGCCGCTCCGCCGGAGGTGCCGCCGCCGGGCGCGGCGGCGCGGTCCGAGGCCGACGCCGCCGCGGCCCGGGCGGTGGCCCGGGACGCGGCCCGCGCCGAGGTCGAGGCCGCGCTCGACGACCCGGTCCGATGGAGCGAGCGCGAGCGTGCCCGCTGGCGGACCCGACGGCGCGCCCTCGAGGAGGCCCTCATCGAGGACGCCGAGCGCGATCTGCCGCCGCCCCGGCCGACCTTCCGAACCCGCGAGGGGGGATGGGTCGTCTGGGGCGACCGCAGCGACGGTGGCCTCGTGGTCTGGCTCGACGGCAGCGAGGACGACCCCGCCGGCCGCGTCGCGGTGCGCGTCCTCCCCGCCGGCACCGGCCGCGTCGCGCACCTGGTGCCCGCCGCAGTGGGCGACCGCTGCGCCGCCCCCTGGGCCTGGCGCTCCTTGCTCGGCGGTGCGGCGCGGCTGGCCTTCTACGTCTTCGACGTCGACGCGGTGCAGGTGGCGGCGGCGCGCGACCCGGGGGGTGGGTTCGAGCCGTGGGCGACCGGCTGGTGGTGGCGCGCGCGCGAGGCGTTCGCGCGCAGCGAAGGGTGGGACGTCCACACCGAGGGCGCCGGCGCGCCGCGAGCGCGCCGGCGTCGCCGCCGGCGGCCTCGCGCGCTAGCCTGACGGCGTGGGCACCCCCCGACACCACCTCGCGCGCGCGCCGCACGCTCCCCGCGGCCGCCGTCCCGCCCGCGGCCCGCAGCGCGCCCGCGGTCGCACCCGCGTCCTCCTGACGGTCGCCGGGCTCGCGGGGGCCGCCTGGGTCGCGCTGCGGCTGGCGCCCGCGGGATGGATCGACGGCGCCTGGGTCCGCGCACTCCTGCCCGCGCAGGCCGCCGTCGGCGCCGCGCTCGCCGGGGCGGTGCCGTGGTCGTGGTCCGCCGTCTCGCTGGTCGCCGCGATGCTCGCCCTGATCGCCGCCGCCCTCGCCGGACGCCCCCGGCCGTGGTGGGCGCTCCTGGTGGCGACGCTCGCGCTCGCCGGCGCGAGCTTCGAGGTCGCCTGGGGCCTCGGCTACCGGCGCGCCCCCCTCGAGGCGCGGCTGGCGCTGCCGGCGACGGCGCCCACGGCCGGCGAGCTGCGCGGGGCGATCGCCCGCGTGACCGCCATCGCGATCGGCGCCGCGCCGGCGGACCCGAGCACGCTCGACGCCGACGCCCCCTGGCCGGGGCAGGCGTGGGACGCCGCCGCGGCGTGCGTCGCCGCCGCGGACGCGGTGGCCAGTGGCCGCCAGGCGCCCGTGCCGCTCGCGAGCGCGGTGCGCCGCGTGCCCGCGGGGGCGCTGCTCGCCGGCGGCTTCGGCGGCTTCGTCGGGCCGTGGTGGCGCGAACCGCACCTCGATGCCGCGCTGCCGCCGGCCGCGGCCCTCGCCACGGGCCTCCACGAGCTGACCCACGGCGTCGGCTGGGCGCGCGAAGCCGAGACCGACGCGCTCGGCACCCTCGCCGGGCTCGCCTGCCCCGACCGCGAGGTGCGCTTCGCGGCGTCCGTCCACGCGCTCGCGCTGCTGCGGGCCGAGCTGGCGCGGGCGACCGCCGGCGTCGCGCCAGCCGGCGTCGAACCCCCCGTGCCCGCCGAGGTGGCGCGCGCCGACGCGGCGCTCCGCGAGGTGCTCGCTCGGTACGTGCGACCGCGCTGGCGGTCGGCCGTCGGCAGCACCTACGACGGGTACCTGCGCGCCCAGGGGCTGAGCGCCGGGCTCGCCGATTACGAACGCGCCGGCGTCCTCGTGGCCGCCGCGCTCGGGCGGTGCAGCGACCACCCGGACGCTCCGCTCTGCCCCGGCGGCTGAGGCGCGGTCCGCCTCGGGCCGGGACCGACCGGATCAGGCGCCGGGGGTCGGTCCCAGGTTGCGGCGCACGAGCGCCTCGGGATCGGGGTCGCGTCCCATGAAGGCGCGGAACAGCGCGTCGGCCTCCTCGGCGTCGCCGCGCTCGAGGATCGTGCGCATGAAGGCGCGGCCGGTGTCGGCGTCGAACGGGCCGGCCGCCTCGAAGCGACCGAAGGCGTCCGCCTCCAGTGCCTCGCTCCACTTGTAGCTGTAGTAACCCGCGGCGTACCCGCCGGCGAACACGTGCGAGAAGGCGCACAGGAAACCGGTCCGGTAGAACTCGGGGCGGGGGCCGAAGGGCGCCATCGTGGTTTGGGCGAAGGCGACCGCGTCGGCCTCCGCCGTCGGATCGAAGGCGACGTGGAGCGCCAGGTCGACGGTCGCGTACGCCAGCTGACCCATCTGCGCCCACGCTTCCGAGAAGCGCCGGGCCGCGAGCATCCGATCGAGCAGGTCGCGCGGCAGCGGCGCCCCGGTCTCGTGGTGGGTCGCGTAGAGCGCGACCCCCTCCGGGTCCCAGGTCCAGTTCTCGAAGATCTGCGAGGGGACCTCGATGAAGTCCCACGCCACCGCGGACGCGCCGCGCGCGCGCACCTCGACGCGCGTCAGCATCTGGTGGAACAGGTGGCCGTACTCGTGGAAGACGGTGCGTACCTCGTCCGGCGACAACAGCGCCGGCGCGCCGTCCCGAGGCGGGGTCAGGTTGCCGACGACCACGCCGACGTGGGGGTCGAACCCCCCGTCCGGTCGCGGCCCGCCGGCCACGAGCCCGTTCATCCACGCGCCGTCGCGCTTGCTCTCGCGCGGATGCCAATCGGTGTAGAAGGTGCCGAGCGCCGTGCCGTCCTCGGCCTCGACCTCGAAGGCGCGCACGTTCGGGTGCCAGGCGTCGACCCCCGCCGCCGGCCGCACCGTCAACCCGAACAGGCGCCGCACCAGCTCGAAGACGCCCGCCTCGACGCGATCGAACGGGAGGTAGGCCCGCAGCGCCTCCTCGTCGAGCCCGAAGCGGGCACGGCGCATGCGCTCGAAGGCGAAGCGCACGTCCCACGGTTCGAGCCGATCCAGCCCGAGCTCGTCGCGCGCGAACGCCTCGAGCGCGCGCCACTCGGCCTCCACGTAGGGCCGGGTGCGCTCGGCGAGGTCGGCGACGAAGCCGACGGCGCGCTCCGACGTGCGCACCATCCGCTCCTCCAGCACCAGGTCGGCGAAGGTCGCGTAGCCCAGGCGCCGCGCCAGCTCGCGGCGCTTGCGCAGGACGTCGGCGATCAGCGGCCGGTTGTCGAACGGGCCGCCGTCCGCGCGGTGGACCGAGGCCCGCCACAGGCGCTCGCGCAGGTCGCGCCGTTCGCCGTGGGTGAGGAAGGGGATCAGGCTCGGGGCCTGCAGCGTGAAGCGCCAGCCTTCGTGGCCCTTGGCTCGGGCGTCGGCCGCCGCACGCTCGACGAGCGCTGGCGGCAAGCCGGCGAGATCGCCCGCGTCGTCGACCCGCAGCTCGAAGGCGTTCGTCGCGTCGAGCACGTGCTCCGCGAACGTCGTCGAGAGCCGCGCGAGCTCGACGCGCAGCGCCTCCACCGCGGCCCGCTCGGCCTCGGGGAGGTCGGCCCCCGCGCGCCGGAAGGCGCGCATCGTCTTCTCCAGGTGGCGCGCGCGCAGCGGGTCGAGCGCGGCGGCCTCCGGCGTCGCGGCGAAGTCCCGGAAGGCCGTCCAGAGCCCTTGGTGGGTCGTGAGCGAGGCCATGAACGCCTGGTAGCGGGGCTGGGCCTCGTGCTGCGCGGCGCGCAGCTCGGGCGAGGTCGCGACCGACACCAGGTGGGTCACGGCGCCGTAGACGCGCTGCACGCGCTCCACCAGGTCGTCGAACGCCTGCACGGTCGTCGCGTAGGTCCGCGTCGGCGCGGCGCGCAGCGCGTCGAGGTCGCGCTGCGCGCGCTCCAGAGCGGCCTCGACCGCCGGCACGACGTCGTCGGGACGGATCGCGCTCCAGCGGCGCAGCGGCGCGCCGTCCAGCAGGGCGCTGGCCGACTCGGCGCCGCCGCTGGCGGCGCCATCGATCCGAGTGGATTGGGGATGGGTCATCGGGTCTCTCCGTTCGCGGCGCACCGCTCGGAGCGCCCGGGTTCAGTTCAGAAGGGCGGGCTCGGGCAGGTCGAGCGCCGTCTCCGGCGGGCGAGCGGCGGCGTAGAGGAAGCCCTGCGCCTCGTCGCACGCGAGCGCGCGCAAGCGGTCGCGCTGGTCCTCGGTCTCGACCCCCTCGGCCACGACGGTGAGCCCGAGCCCCCGTCCGAGGCCGATCATCGCACGCAGGAGTTCGACGCCACCGCGGCCACCGTCGCCGTCGGTCGCGGCGACGAAGACGCGGTCGATCTTGAGCGCGTCCAGCGGGAGGTCGCGCAGTTGGGCGAGGTTGGTGTCGGCGATGCCGAAGTCGTCGAGCGCGACCTGGACGCCCATCGAGCGGAGCTCGCGCAGGCGCGAGGCGCCGCGTTCCCACGTCCGGCTGCCGGTGCGCTCGTGGATCTCGAGCTCGAGCAGCGCGGGGTGCAGCGACCAGCGCTCGAGCGCTCGGCTCACGACCCGCGCGAGGTCGTCGCGCTCGAGGACCTCGGGACCGACGTTGACGGCGACGCGGCGCGGGGTCCCGTCGCGCTGCCACATCGCCGCCTGGCGCGCCGCCCGCGTGAGGACGTGTTCGAACAGGGCGTCGCCCATGCGCGCGCGCTCCAGGTCGGGCAGGAACTCGCCCGGCAGCAACAGCCCGCGTTCCGGGTGCTCCCAGCGCACGAGCGCCTCGACCCCGGTCACCTCGACCGCGCCCAGGTGGACGCGCGGCTGGTAGTGGAGCACGAACTGGTCCTCCGCGAAGGCCGTCTGCAGCGCGGCCTCGATCCCGGCGCGGCGGCGCACGGCCGCGTCGATCTCGGGGTCCGCGAAGCCGAAGCCCCCTCCGCCTGCGTCCTGGGCGCGGTGCAGCGCGCCCTCGGCCTCGGCGATCACCGCGTCGGGGCGGTCGTGCGGGTGCGCGAAGGCGACCCCGGCCGAGGCGGACAGCTCGACCCGCAGCGACCCGTCCTCGAAGGGACGCGTGACCCACGCGAGCAGCTTCTCGACAACGGGCAGGGCGGCGTCCGGTTCGGTCAGGTCGCCGAGCACCGCGAGGAACGAGCCGCGATCGACACGCGCGAGGGTGTCGCTGCGGCGCAGCGCGCGCTGCAGGCGACGGGCGGCCTCGCGCACGATGCGCTCGCCGCGCCGCGGGTCCATCGTGTCGCGGACGAAGTCGAAGTGGTCGAGCTCCAGCGCGACCACGGCGGCGGCACGGCCTTGCCGGCGCGCCTGCCGAGCCACCTGGTGGAGGCGGTCGGCCGCCACCGAGCGGGTCGGGAGCCCGGTCCCCGCGTCCACGCCCGCGAGCGCC
>JARGGE010000170.1 GCA_029210865.1 Trueperaceae bacterium | reverse complement strand
TGCGCTGGACGAGCCCTTCGATCATCATCCGAACGGCGACCGAACGCTCCAAACCAGAGGTACCCCAGTGAGCGACGCACCCCCGAACGACGCGGGCCCGACCAACCCTCCCCCCACCGACGGCCCCCCGGCGAGCTACTGCGAGGCGGTGCGCCGCGGCCTCCCCGACCCCCACCGCGCGTACCACGACCACCAGTACGGCTTCCCGCTGTCCGGAGACGCCGCGCTCTTCGGGCGTCTGCTCCTCGAGATCAACCAGGCCGGCCTCTCGTGGACCACCATCCTGCGCAAGCAAGCGGCCTTCGAGCGCGCCTACGACGGCTACGACGTCGACCGCATCGCCGCCTACGGCGACGCCGACCTCGCACGGCTGCTGGCGGACGCCGGCATCGTCCGCAACCGGCTGAAGGTGCGCGCCGCGATCACGAACGCCCAACGGATCGTCGCGCTGCGCCCCGCGTACGGTGGCTTCGAGGGCTGGCTCGACGCCCACCACCCGCTGCCGCTCGACGCTTGGCTCGCGCGCTTCAAGGTGACCTTCACCTTCGTGGGCTGCGAGATCGTGCGCGAGTTCCTGGTCTCGACGGGTTACCTCGACGGCGCCCACGACGTCGACTGCCCGGCGCGCGCCCGCGTGCTGGCCGCCCGGCCGCCGTGGACGCGGTGACGCGGCGCCGTGGCGCGGCGCGCGGCGCCGCCCACGTGGGCGTGCTGCGGGTGCTGCGCGAGGCCGGGGTCCCCATCGACATCGTCATCGGCACGTCGATGGGGTCGCTCATCGGCGGGCTGTACGCCGCTGGCTTCGACACGCGGACGCTGGCGGCCGTGGTGGCCGAGGTCGACCCGGCCGGCGCGGCCGAGCTGCTCGTGCCGCCGCGGGGCGGCCTCCTCGACGGTGCCCCGCTCTCGATCCTCCTCGACGCGCTGCTCGAGGGGATGCAGCTCGGCGAGACGCCGATCCCGTACTACCCGGTGGTCGTCGAGCTCGCCTCGAGCACGGCCCAGGTGGCGCCGCCCGGGCCGCTGGCCGACGCCATCCGCGCCTCGACGGCCATCCCGGCGCTGCTCGACCCGGTCGAGATCGACGGCCGCTTCTTCTACGACGGCGCCATCCGCCAGTCGGTGCCGAGCGAGCTCGCGCGCGAGCTCGGTGCGACCTACGTCCTGGCCGTCTGGTTCGACCGCGAGATCCCCTACGACCCGCAGAACGTGCAGGCGAACCTCTCGCGCATCTACATCGGCATGCTCGCAACCCTCAACGAGGGCGGCAAGGAGGGGACGAACCGGGTCCTCGACCCCAACCTCGTGCAGAACACCTACATGGATTTCGCGCTCGCCGCCGACTTCGTCCGCGCGGGGGAGCGGGTGGCGCGCGACGCGCTGCCGACGATCCTGGCCGACCTCGCCGACCTGGGCATCGCGCTCGAGGCCCCCGGCGACCCGAACGTCGGTCGACCGATCAACGAGGGGTGGCAGGAGCGCCTGGCGGCCGCGCGGCGGGCGGTCGCGGTGCGGCCGCGCCCCTGGAACCTGGGCTTCGACGTCGGGCTCTCGCCCGCCGAGTGGGGCGAGCGGTTGACGCCGTCGCCGGTCCCGACCTCGAGCCGCGTGCGCCTGGGCGTCGACCTCCGCGACGGTCCGCTCGGCGCCGCGTCGGTGGGGGTGAGCTACGCTCGCAACGTCACGGGCGGCACCCACGCGCTCGAGCTGCGCGCCGCCTGGCGCCCCACGTACGCCCTCGAGCCCTACGCCTCACTGAGCTACGACCTCGCCGGCACGCTCGATGGCCGCCTCGGGGTGCGGCTGCGCCTCGACCCCGGTTGGACGGTGGCGGGGGCGTGGCGCCTCCCGGCCGGCGTGGTCGAGGGGTCGGCCGCCTGGCGCGGCCCCGGCGCCTGGGTCGACCTCGACGTGGCGCACGGCGTCGGCGTCGGCTGGACGCGCGCCCACGTGGAGGCGCGCGCGACGCTCGCCGCGCCCGAGGGGACCGCGCTCGAGCCGGCCACGCTGCGCCTGCGGCTGCTCGCAGGCACGGCGACGGCCGGGCTGCCGCCCCTCGAACGCTTCTCGGTGGGGCCGGCCATCGGCCTGCGCGCGCTCACCCCGGACGCGTTCAGCGCGGAGCGTTTGGTCGCGGGCAGCGCCGAGCTGGCCTGGCGCCTCGGCGCGCCGCAGGCGATCGCCGAGGCCGCGCTGGTCACCCCGTCGGTCTGGGCCTTCGCCGACGCGGCCCGCTTCGCCGGCCCCGCCGGTGCCAGCGGCGCGTGGGGGGCGGGCCTCGGCGCGGGACTGACCGGGACCCTGTTCGGCCTCGTGCCGTTCGACGTGGGCGTGGACGTCGGCTACGGCGCGCCGACCGGCAGCTGGCGCCTCTCGGTGCGCGCGACCCCGACGTACCCGGTGGCCTGGCGGCCCGGACCGGCCTCGCGGCCCTGACGGGTGGCCCCACGCGTGCGCCCGCGGGCTCGAGGCCCGCGGGCGCGCACGATCGCTTCGGACCCCGCGCGGCGCTTCGACGCCGCGCGGGCGGGGTTCAGGCCGTCGCGGCTTTGGCCGCGGCGAGCTCGGCCGCGGCGGCCGCCGCGAGCTCGTCCTCGGCGGCGTGGATGGCCGCCTGCGCCGCCGCGAGCCGCGCCACCGGGACGCGGAACGGGCTGCAGCTCACGTAGTCGAGGCCGATGTCGTGGCAGAGCGCGATCGACTGCGGGTCGCCGCCGTGCTCGCCGCAGATGCCGACGTGCAGGTCGGAGCGGGTCTTGCGCCCCTCGGCGACCGCGAAGCGCAGCAGCTGCCCCACGCCGTCGGGGTCGAGGTGCTGGAAGGGGTTGGTGGGGATGACGCCCTCCTCGACGTAGCGCATGAGGAACTTGCCCTCGGCGTCGTCGCGGCTGATGCCGTAGGTGGTCTGGGTGAGGTCGTTCGTGCCGAAGCTGAAGAACTCGGCGCTCTCGGCGATCTTGCCCGCGGTCAGAGCGGCGCGCGGGATCTCGATCATGGTGCCGAACTTGAAGGCGACGCCGTTGTGGCTCTCTTCGGCCACCTGGGCGGCGACGCGGTCGACGATCTCGCGCATGACGGCCATCTCGCCCACGTCGCTCGTGAGCGGGATCATGATCTCGGGTTCCACCGGGATCCCCTTGCGCTGCACGTTCACCGCGGCCTCGAGGATCGCGCGCACCTGCATCGCGGTGATCTCGGGGTAGATGACGCCCAAGCGCACGCCGCGCAGACCGAGCATCGGGTTGGCTTCGCGCAGGTCGCGGACCCGCGCGAGCAGGTCCTCCTTCTTGCGGACCTCGGCGAGCGCGTCGTCGATCTTCGAGAGCGAGTCGTGGTGCTGCAGGTGGACCTTGAGGTCGCTCAGCTCGAGCTGCAGGTCGTCGTACGCCGGCAGGAACTCGTGGAGCGGCGGATCGAGCAAGCGGATGATGACCGGCCGCCCCTCCATCGCCTCGAAGAGCCCCTGGAAGTCGGCGCGCTGCACGGGCAGCAGCAGGTCGAGGGCGCCGGCGCGGCGCTCGGCCGTATCGGCCATGATCATCGACTGCACGAGCGGCAGCCGCGACTCCTCGAAGAACATGTGCTCGGTGCGGCACAGCCCGATGCCCTCGGCGCCGAAGCTGCGCGCGCGGCGCGCGTCGGCCGGGTAGTCGGCGTTGGCCCAGACGCCCAGCTTGCGGTGCACGTCGGCCCACGACAGCAGCTTGGCGAGCGCCTCCTCCTTGGCGACGTCGGGCTCGTGGGTGGCGAGCTGGCCCACGAAGACGTCGCCGGTGGCCCCGTCGAGGCTGATCCAGTCGCCCTCGCGCACGTACACCGTGCCGCCCTCGGTGGTCGCCGCCATCGCCTTGCGCTCGACGTCGATCCGCAGGGTCTCGGCGCCGCAGACCGCCGGCGTGCCGAACTGGCGCGCGACCACGGCCGCGTGGCTGGTGGCACCGCCGCGCGAGGTGAGGATCCCCTTGGCGGCGATCATGCCGTGCACGTCGTCGGGCTTGGTCTCGGGGCGGACCATGATGACGGTCTCGCCGCGCTTCGCCCACTCCTCGGCGGTGTCGGCATCGAACACCACCCGGCCGACCGCGGCGCCGGGGCTGGCGTTCACCGCGCCCTCGACGATGCGCTTGCCCGCCTCGACGGCCTCGGTGCGGGTGGCCTCGGTGTACTGCGGGTGCAGCAGCTGGTCGACCTGGTCCGGGGTGACGCGCAGGAGCGCCTCGCGCTGGTCGATCAGGCCCTCGTCGGCCAGGTCGACGGCGATCTGGATGGCAGCGCGGGCGGTGCGTTTGCCGTTGCGGGTCTGGAGCATCCAGAGCTTGCCGCGCTCGACCGTGAACTCGACGTCCTGCATGTCGCGGAAGCGATGCTCGAGGCGCTCGCAGATCGAGACGAACTCGGCGTAGACGTCGGGCATCTCGCTGCGCAGCTTGGCGATCGGCTCCGTGTTGCGGATGCCGGCGACGACGTCCTCGCCCTGGGCGTTGAGCAGGTAGTCGCCGTAGAGCTCGTTGCGGCCGTCGACCGGGTTGCGGGTGAAGGCGACGCCCGTGCCCGAGCCGATGCCCATGTTGCCGAACACGACCGTCTGAATGTTCACGGCGGTGCCCAGGTCGTGGCGGATGCCGGTGGCGTTGCGGTAGTCCACCGCGCGCTTGCCGAACCAGCTGTTGAACACCGCGCGGGTGGCCAGCTCGAGCTGCTTCTCGGGCTCCTGCGGGAACTCCTGGCCGGTGAAGGCCTTGAAGAGCTTCTGGAACCGACCGGTGATGCGCTTCCATTCCTCGGCGTTCAGCTCGACGTCGAGCTTGAGGCCGCGCTCGGCCTTGACCTCTTCGATGACCTCTTCGAAGGGCTCGTCGTCGATGCCCATGACCACGCAGCCGAACATCTGCACCAGGCGCCGGTAGGCGTCGTACACGAAGCGCGGGTCGCCGGTCAACTCGGCCATCGACTCGGCGACCGCGTCGGTGAGGCCGATGTTGAGGACCGTGTCCATCATGCCCGGCATCGAGAACTTGGCGCCGGAGCGGCACGAGACCAGCAGCGGGTTGGCCGGATCGCCGAAGCCCTTGCCGGTGGTCTGCTCGACGCGCTTCAGGGCCGCGAGCTCCTGCTCCCACATCCCGGGCGGGAAGGCGCGGTCGTGCTCGAGGTAAGCGTTGCAGGCGGCGGTGGTCACGGTGAAGCCTGGCGGCACCGGCACGCCCAGGCGGGTCATCTCGAACAGGTTCGCGCCCTTGCCGCCCAGCAGCGAGCGCGCGGCTTCCCAGTCGTTGGGCGGCAGGATCGCCTCGACCTTGTCGAGTTCGTCGAACCCGTACACCCACACGGTGTCGACACCGTCGGCGCCCTTCACGGCACCTCCGGCGACGGCGTCGACCGGTTCCTGGCCTTTGATCGCGGCTTCGGACATGGCTCCTCCAACGAGGGGACCGCCGAGCCGGACGACCCGGCGGAAGAGGGTTTTGGCGGTGGCCGGCCCGGTGGGGCGACGCGGTCGCCGGCACCGAGGCAGGACAGCCCCCGATCTCACCACCATCGCGCGTCGGGCCCCCCGCCTGCGAGTGGCATCCGACCCACCGCGGCTGTCGGAAAGCGCCCGACACACACCCCACCACCCGTCGGCGTAGCGGTGCCCACGCACCGCGGACGCGACCGTCCGGGGCCGTCACCGACCCCCGCGGTACGATCGCCGCATGCCCGAACCCAGCGACCGACCCGACCGCCCCGACCGCCCCGACCGCCCCGACCGCCCCGACCCCGTCGTCGTCGCCCTCGGCGAGGCGCTCGTCGACCTGATCGGCGAGGCGGGCGCGAGCGGCGAGGTGGCCTACCGGGCGCGGCCCGGCGGCTCGCCCATGAACGTCGCGGTCGCCGCCGCCCGCCTGCGGACGCCCGCGGCCTTCCTCACCCGCTTCTCGACCGACGCCTTCGGCGACCTGCTGCGCGGTCACGTCGAGCGCGCCGGCGTCGACCTGCGCTTCGCGGAGCGCGGCCCCGAGCCGACCAGCCTCGCGGTGGTGACGCTCGACGCCGACCGCAACGCCAGCTACGCCTTCTACCGTCGCGGCACCGCCGACGTCGCCTACGACCCGCAGCCGCGGCCGACGCTGCCGGCCTCGGTGCGGGTCGGGAGCGTCACCGTGTCGCTGCTCCTCGAACCGGCCCGCAGCGCCTTCCGCGAGGTGGTCGCCGCCCACGGTCGGGGCGGCGCCGGCCGCGTCCGCTGGGTGGTCGACCCGAACGTCCGCCCCGCCCTGATGCCCGATCGCGACGCCTTCGTCGCCGAACTGGCGGGTTGGGCGGCGCTCGCCGACGTGGTCAAGGTGAGCGGCGAGGACCTGGAGGCACTGGCGGCCGGAGGGGTTCCCGGGCACGTGCGGGTGGGTGCGCGAGCGGGGCGCAGGTCTACGGGCGTGCACCGCCGGGCGGGACCGAGGAC
>JARGGE010000016.1 GCA_029210865.1 Trueperaceae bacterium | reverse complement strand
GTCGAGTCGGTCGCCAACAGCGCCGCGAGCGCCGGCGGCGCCACCCGCTCGAGCTTCTCCAACCTCGGGGCCGACATCTCGGCGCCTGGAAGCGACGTGGTGAGCACCTCCTGGCGGAGCGCCACCCCCACCACCTTCTACGAGAACATGTCGGGCACCTCGATGGCGTCTCCGCACGTCACCGGACTGATCAGCTACCTGTTCACCGTCGATCCGACCCTGCTCCACAGCGAGATCGTCGACCTGCTCGCCGCCAACGGCGTGGCCGTGGCCGGCGGCGCCAGCGACCGCATCGACGCCTTCGCCACGGTGATGGACATCGACCGGGTGCAGGCCGGGGACGCGGTGCTGCGGATGCTGCTCGACATCGACGACGGCACCCCCGACGGCAATCAACGGATCCTGCTCCCGCCCACCGTGCCGAGCAGCGACTTCCTCGACGAGGACGCCGACGGCGACGGCGGCATCGGCGACGGCCGCATCGACATGGCCGACTTCCGGCGCTGGCGCGACTGGCTGCTGCAGGTCGAGAACCCCGCCGGCCTGACGCTCGACGGCTCGACCGGCCACCCGAAGAAGGACGTCAACGGCGACGGCAGCGTCGGTACGCCAGCGCAGGAGAACCTCTACCCGCGCGGCGACTTCAACGGCGACGGGCAGCTGTCGCGCAGCGCCAAGCGCTACGTGCCCGGCCGGGTCGACGCGACCGTCACCGACCTCGCCGTGCTGCAGACGCTGTTCTCCGACCCGCACTACACCGCCTCGCGGCTGCCGGGGCTGATCGATTCGGCCGATCTCGAGATCTGGCCCGCCGACTGCTTGGCGCAGCCGGGCGTGGTCTCGGTCACCTCGTCGATCCGCGTCGCCGGCACCCGAGACCCGATCGAGTCCCGCACCCACACCGCGGCCGACGGACCGCGCCAGATCTACACCGCGCCGGTCCATCTCAGCGGCTACACCGCCCAGATCGAAGCGAAGGACGCGGGCGGCGCCACCCTCTTCAGCACCTCGCAGTCCTTCCCCATGACCCTGGGGAGCGACGCCATGTGGCGACCCGACTGCGCCGTGGCGTCTCCGTTCACCATCACCTCGTACGGGTTCGATCCGGCCTCGCCCGCGGAGTTGCCGTTCGGTCCCGAAGGGGCGCCCTGTCCGGTCGAGAGCCGGGTGGTCGTCACCGGCACGTACGAGAAGACCGTGACGGACCCGGTGCTGATCTTCGCCCGCCCGTACACGCAAGGATGGTCGACGCCGGGCTACGCGGCGTCCGGCTCGAGCCAGTTCGTGGAGCTGGCGGGTGCGTTCGAGCAGTGGTTCTGCCTGCGCGACGACGCGGCCACCGAGCGGCCGGTGGACCAGATCCGTCTGTTCATCGAGCGCCCGGGCACGGGCGAGCTCCTGTACGAGGACTTCGTCGACGTCGACTACCGGTACGTGCGCCCCGCAGGCTGATCGGTGTGCATCGACTTCGAGGACCCGCCGTTCACGCTCGGCACGCAGTGGGGGAACGCGTACGGCAACAGCCCCGGCGACGTGGCGTTCACCGACCAGGGGGCCACCGTCTCGGTAGAGAACTTCACCCTCGGCGCGTACACGGGCTTCGTCAACGCCCAGGTGCAGAACGGCAGCGGCCTGGCCGGCCAGAGCATGTGGATCAGCAACATCAACCTGAAGTTCGACTTCACCGGTCTCCCCTTCACCGTCGGCCGGGTCACCTTCGACTTCGCCGACCTCGGCGGTTCGGAGAACATCGCCGTGAACGGCAGCGGCATCGTCGAAGGCGAGCTCGCCTCCGGCACGGTGGGCGGCGTACCTCTCACGGTCGCTGGCGGCGCACCCGTCGGCGACGGCACGCTCGTCGGGACCGTCCGCGACTTGGCCATCGGAGGGCAAGAGTTCTACCTGGACGACGTCTGCGCCTTCGAGGTCCCGTAGGGATCCCAGGCGCGTTCCGGGTCGCCAGCCAGCACGACGCTGGAGGCCCGGGCACGAACGAGGAGGCTGGTGCGATGAACGCTACGGCATGGTTCGTCATCGTCGTCGCCGCGGTGGTCGTGGCGATCGTCGGCTATGGGATGGCGCGGCGGGCGCGCGGATCGATCGAGGTCTCGCTGCCCAAGGACGGCTTCGAGCCCGGTGAGACGATCCACGGTCGCGTCGACGTCCACGCGAAGCAGCCGATCGAGGGCGAGCGACTCGTGGTGACCGTGACGGCCACCGAGATCACCGAGACGCTCAAGGAGGGCAAGACCACCAGCACGTCGAAGCAGGTCTTCCGAGGGGAGAGCGTGCTCGAAGGCGCCCGGGCGTACCGGGCCGGCACCCGCGAGGTCCGCGAGTTCGACCTCACCCTGCCGGAGCCCAAGCCGACGCAGGTGCCCGCGTCGGCCGTCGGGCATGTCGGGTTCGACAAGCTCAAGTCGATGGCGCGACCGCGGGTCCGGCTGCAATGGCGACTCGAGGCGCGCCTGGTGGCCAAGGGCATCGACCTGGTCACCGTTCGGCCGCTGACGGTGAACCTCGAGACGCTGTAAGTCCCCCGTCGCGCATCGCACGCGACCACCCGGGTGCGACCTCGTCGGGACCACCCTGGGCGCGCGGGTCGCCGATTCTCGCAAGCTGGCCCGACGTTTGTCCGACCCGCACAGGACCGCGCTCGCCCGGGCCGTGGCAGCGAGGTCGTTTCCGACGGACGCTCACGAACCGTCGCGCGCGTGCGCGCGGTGGAGAACCGGCGCGGCTGAACTCGCGTCGGTGCTGGGCGCACGATGGCGCGGGCCCCCGCCAAACGCAAGCGAGCCGTTGACGGTGCGTTCTCGCAGCTCGAGGGCACCAGGCCCCGGCTGGCCGCAGCGACCCACACAAGCGCTGGGCTGCGAACCCCGGATCGAACTAGCGCCTCACGCGCGGCCGCCGGCAGTCGCATATTCTCGAGTTGAGCCATCGTTTACTCCGATCCCCATGGGTTACTTGCCGTTTCCCATCTTGGAGGAACGATGGCTCCCTCACCTCGGGCAGGTCAGGGGCCGGGACAACCACGATTTACAGAGGGTACGGGGCGCAATCCACTTCACGCCGGTGGGGAGCTACTACAGATTGGTGAAGCGTGTCGAGGGCGACCCGGTGTTCGACGTCAAACGCGCGGCGCGCAAGCTGCGGAAGTACGTTGAGAGCCACGACCACACCATTCGACTCAAGGCCGAGATCATGGTGGACCACTTCCACGAGACCGTGGTGGGCCTCGGGAAGATCGGCGGTCAGGCGCGCGCCATGGTGGTGACGAGCGGCATCGAGCGCGCCGTCCAGTACTTCCCGCGATCCGCGGCTACCTCGAGGAGCCAACATCCTCAAGGAATTCAACGGCCAGTTCGGTGACATCCCGTGGGCCGATGTCGACCGGGTGCACAGGCTGATCACCGAAGATATCCCGCAGCGCGTCGCAGTTGCCCGGGCCTACCAGAACGCGCGGCAGAACTCGGACAAGCAGAACGTCCGCATCGAGCACGACAAGGCATTGGCGCGGGTGATGGCGGCCGTGCTGAAGGACGATACGGAGCTCTTCAAGCAGTTCGTGGACAACGAGGGCTTTCGGCGCTGGATGACCGACACGGTCTTCGGGCTGACCTACGAGGCGTCGGGGCGATCGGTCTGATGGCGGGCAGAGTCCCCACGGCCGAGCCAGACGACCTGGGAATTGGGCGATGAGGCGGTTCGCATGATCTCGGAGATCGACGCCCTGATGCGGTCGTCCTTGACCTCGCTGGTCGAGGACGTCTCGGCGGCCGACTGGACCGGCCGCCGGGAGCGCGAGATCGTCAGCCTCTTCTGCTTCGGCCGCCTCGTCCGCCACTGCCGCCCCGGTGCCTTCTCGCACGACCCTACGCAGATCGCGATCGAGGTGGCGGTCCCCCAAGTCGACCGCCAGACCAGACTCAGTGGCAACGCCGGGAGCAAAGGCCAAGTCTGCAAGGACATCGTGCTCTGGCCTAGGTCGCGCTTGACCTGCTGGGACGCCACCGGGGCGCCCACCGTCATGCCAGCCAGCGTCATCGAGTGGAAGCACGGTGTGACGGAATGGTCCGGCCGCGGCGTCGAGTGGCTCATGGAGTTCTCCACCCGGTCCGGGGACTTCGTCGGCTACGCGGTGTGGATCAACCGGGGCAGCACCCACGCCGGCCGGCTCATGTGCACCCGTGTCCACCAGGGTCAGGCCGAGCGACGTTGGATGGCCATGGAGTGAGGAGTCGTGCCGGGCTCGCCCAGCAACGACACGTACGTGGACGTCGCGGCGGCGCCCGCCGCGGTCGAGCCGCGTAGGCTGACGTAGATGATCCGCAAGCAGGTCTACCTCACCGAGCACCAGGAGCACGCGCTCAAACGCCGCGCGGCCGAGACCGGCTTGTCCGAGGCAGAGCTGGTGCGCCGAGCGCTCGACGCGATCCTCGCAGCTCCCACGCCCGCGGCGCCACGCCCCGGTCGGACCGCCGCGCTGGAGCGCCTGCGCGCCACCTGGGCGTCGAGTCGCTCGCAGCTCGTCGACCCGTTCCGCACGAACCCGTGAACGCGAGCCTCAGTGCTCGAGCACCGCCTTGAGGAACGCCTGGGTCCGCTCGTTCTCGGGCTCGCTGAAGATCTTGCTGGGCGGGCCCTCCTCGGCCACCTGGCCGGCGTCGAAGAACACGACCCGGTCGGCGACGTCGCGGGCGAACCCCATCTCGTGGGTGACGATGAGCATGCTCATCTCGCCCTCGGCGGCGATCTGCCGCAGGATGCCGAGCACCTCGCCGACCAGTTCGGGGTCGAGCGCGCTGGTGACCTCGTCGAAGAGCATCACCTTGGGCTTCATCGCGAGCGCGCGTGCGATGGCGACGCGCTGCTTCTGGCCGCCCGAGAGCTGGCCCGGGAAGGCGTCGTGCTTGTCGCCCAGCCCCACCTTCTCGAGCAGGTCGGTCGCCTGCTCCTCGGCCTCCTTGCGGGGGACGCCGAGGACGTGGATCGGCCCCTCGGTGACGTTGCGCAGCACCTTCATGTGCGGGAACAGGTTGAAGTGCTGGAACACCATGCCGATGTTCTTGCGCACCTCGCGGAGGTGCTTCTGGTTGGCGGGCAGCAGCTTGTCGCCGACGCGCCGATGGTAGAGGTACTGGCCGTCGACGGTCACCCTGCCGGAGTCGGGCTTCACCAGCGTCATGAGCACCCGCAGGATGGTGGTCTTGCCGGAGCCCGAGGGGCCGATGATGGCGGTCTTCTCGCCGGGGGCGACCTCGAAGTCGAGCTCGTCGAGCACCGTCAGGTGGCCGAAGCGCTTGGTGACCTTCTCGAAGCGCACGATCGGCTCCGTGCCGGCAGGGAAGGTGCGGGCGGTGGGGTCAGCGGTGGGGACGGGCAAGGCGGGCCTCCAGGCGGTTCACGGCGAGGGCGGCGGGGTAGCTCAGCAGCAGGAAGATCAGGCCCACGAGCGTGTAGGGCTCGACGTAGCTGAAGGTGCGCGCGCCGATGATCTTGGCGGTCTGCATCAGCTCGACCACGGTGATCGCCGACAGCAGCGGCGTCTCCTTGAACATGACGATGAAGTAGTTGCCGAAGGCCGGGATCATGGGCGGGATCGCCTGCGGCAGCACGATGGTGCGCCAGGTGTGGAGCGTGGAGAAGTCGAGCGCGATCGCCGCCTCCCATTGGCCCTTGTCGACGCTGGCGATGCCGGTGCGGTAGACCTCCGACAGGTACGCGCCGTAGTGCAGCCCGAGGCCGATGACGCCGGTCGCGAGCGCGATGAGGAAGCCGTAGACGGTCGCCTGCACGGTGATGAGCGCGGCGCGCAGCAGGACTGGGAAGATCTCGAGGGCGAAGGCGCCGTCCCAGGCGAAGGTGAACTCGCCGAACACGGCTCAGGCCCCCCGGAAGGCGCTGGCGCGCTTCTCGACCCAGCGCACGAAGCGCGTCAGCGGGTAGGCGAGTGCGAAGTACAGGACCAGCAGCCAGGTGAAGATCTCGAGCGTGCGGCCGGTGGTCTGCTGCAGCGCGACGCCGCGGAAGGTCATGTCGGGCAGGGTGATGAGCGAGACGAGCGCGGTCGCCTTCAAGAGCTCGACGATCAGGTTGCCGAACGGCGGCAGCATCAAGACGAAGGCCTGCGGCAGCACCACCCGGCGCATCCGCAGCGCCGGCGGCATGTTCAGCGCGATCGAGGCCTCGATCTGCCCCTTGGGCACCGAGGCGATCGCGCCCCGCACGATCTCCGCGCCGTACGCGCCCATGTTGAGCGCCAGCGCGGCCACCCCGGCGACGAACGGCGTGAGGGTGATGCCGAAGAGCGGCAGCGCGAAGAAGAACCAGAACATCTGGACCAGGATCGAGGTGCCGCGGAAGACCTCGACGTAGATCCCGGCGAGCCAACGGACCGGGCGCCAGGGCGCCAGCCGGCCGATGCCGGCCAGCAGCGCGATGATCAGCGCGAACCCGGCCGACACCAGCGTGAGCTGCACGGTGAGCCACATGCCGCGCAGCAGGATGGGAAGCAGGTCGAAGCCCATGGGGCCTCCTCAGGCGTGCGCCAGGGCGGCGTCGAGGTCGGCGATCAGGTCGCCGGCGTCCTCGATGCCGCAGGAGTAGCGCACCAGCCCCTCGGGGATCCCCAGGGCGGCGCGTTCCATGGCGGTCAGCTCCACGTGCGATCCGGTGGCGGGCGGCGCGACGGTCGTCTCGACCGCGCCCAGGTTGGCGGCGCGGTGCGCGAGGCGCAGTTCGGGCAGCACGCGCTTCACAGCGTCGAGCCCGCCGGCGAGCTCGAAGGCGAGGATCCCGCCGAAGCCGCCGGGCATCTGGCGCGCCGCGACGTCGTGGTTCGGATGCTCGGGGAGGCCGGGGTAGTGCACGGCCGCCACCTTCGGGTGACCCTGGAGGTGGCGCGCGATCCGGAGCGCGGTGGCGTTCTGGCGTTCGA
The DNA here is from genome assembly GCA_029210865.1 of Trueperaceae bacterium. Taxonomy (GTDB): domain Bacteria; phylum Deinococcota; class Deinococci; order Deinococcales; family Trueperaceae; genus JAABTL01. The sequence goes on along the minus strand of JARGGE010000016.1, from coordinate 11,205 downwards.
CGCGCAGCGCCAGCGTCTTCATGCCGCGCAGCAGCAGGTAGGCGGCGTCCGGGCCGAGGGTGGCGCCTACGATCTCGCGGCGATGGAAGACGCGCGCCACCAAGTCGGCGTTGCCCACCAGCACGCCGCCGAGCGCGTCGGCGTGGCCGCCCAGGAACTTGGTGGCCGAGTGCACCACCAGGTCGGCGCCGAGCTCGAGCGGGCGCTGGTTGATCGGCGTGGCGAAGGTGTTGTCGACCACGACCGTGGCGCCATGGCGGTGGGCGCGCGCGGCGAGCCGCTCCAGGTCGAGCACCTTGCACGTCGGGTTGGTGGGGCTCTCCAGGTACAGGACCTGCAGGCCCTGGTCGATCGCCGCCTCGATGGCGGCCTGGTCGCTGGTGTCGCAGAGCGTCACGTCGATGCCCAAGGGGGGGAGGAAGGCGTCGAACAGCTTGTTCGTGCCGCCGTACGTGTCCTTGACGCTCACCACCCGGTCGCCGGGGTGCAGCAGCGTCAGCAGCGTGTCCGAGATCGCCGCCATGCCGGTCGCGAAGGTGGTGGCCGCCTCGCCCCCCTCGAGCGCGCGCGCCTTCTCCTCGAAGGCGGCGACGGTGGGGTTGGTGTTGCGGCCGTAGATATGGCCCTCGGCGCGCCCCAGCGCGACGTCGCGCCAGGTGTCGAGGTCGGTGTAGCCGAAGGCGACCGAGCGGACGACCGGCACCTGGGTGGCGCGGTCCATGAACGGGCGCTCCTCACCGGCCCAGACGGCGTCGGTGGCGAGGGCACGGGATCGTGCGGGGGTGCGTGCGGGGGTGCGGGGATCGAAGGGCACGGGGCCTCCCGGGGGACGCGGCGGTCGGCCGGTCCGGGCGAGGGTCGGAGGGTGGGGATAGGGGGTCGGGCGTCGAAGATAGGGCCGGCCGGCCAAACGGTGGCCGGCCGGAATCGATCAGGCGCTCAGTTGTAGCTGTCGCCGCAGAACTCGGCGGAGGTCATCGCGCCCGGCAGCTCGGTGACGCCGAAGCCGAACGGAGCGATGATCTCGGCCAGCCGGCCGTCGGCCTTGAGGCCGTTCAGCACCTCGTTGTAGGCGTCGCGGAAGTCGGCGTCCGCGATGCGGAAGGCGGCCGCGCCGTAGCTGATGACGGTCTCGCCGTCGATCACGGGCTGGGCGAACTCCTCGACGAAGGTGACGCCGTTGGTGCGGCCCGAGATCTCGCGCATGGTCAGCGAGGTGCCGGTGAAGACGTCGATGCGGTCGGCCTGGAGGCCGGCCATGCCGCTCGGGGCGTCCGGGAAGGTCACGATCTGCTCCTCGGCGACGCCCATGGCGATCATGTAGTCGTACTCGAGCCAGCCGGCGCCGGTGCCGACGCGGATCTCGGGGTTCGCGACGATGTCCTCGTAGCTCGTGATCCCCATCGGGTTGCCCTCGGGGACGACGATGCCCTCACCGATCTGGTACTCGGGGTCGGCGAACGCGACCTGCTCGCACCGCGTGGGCGTGACGTACATGCCCGCGGTGATCACGTCGAAGCGGCCGGCCTGCAGGCCGGGGATCAGGCTGCCGAACTCGGTCAGCACGCCGTCCATCTCGGGGATGCCCAGCTCCTGGAACACGGCGCGCGCGACCTCGACGGCCTCACCGGTGAGCGTGCCGTCGGGGTTGGCGTACGCGTACGGGACCTCGTTGGCGAAGCCGACGCGGATGAAGCCGCGCTCTTGGGCTTGCTCGAGGGTGGACTGGGCGAAGCCGGCGGCTACGAGGGCCAGCGCGGCGGTCAACAGAGCGATCAGACGAAGGTTCTTCATGTGGGGTCCTCTCTCTCGCACGAGAGTCGGGACGGAGGGTGGACGGGCGAATGGGTCGTCTAGGGGCGGGCGACCACCCCCTCTCGGGGGAGGACCCCGCCGACCAGGTCGTCGCCGGCCAGGACGGCGTTCATGCGCTGCAACACGGCCCGGAAGTGGGCGCGCCGGACCTCGGCGACGCGCGCCGCGTCGCGGTCGCGCAGGGCCTGGGTCACGCCGTCGAGCTCCTCGAGGACCGTGTCGACCTCGGAGGTCCAGTCCATCTCGGGGAGCAGCTGCAGCCACATGCGCGAGGTCTGGACGAAGTAGCGGTCCGAGATCTCGCGCAGGGGTCGGTTCGCGATCACGCGCAGGAGCGCCTCGTGGAAGTCGAGGTAGACCTCTGCCAGCGCCCGCGGGTCTGGCTCGCCCTCGCGCAGGGCCGCCGCTCGCTGCCGCACGCCCTCGAGGAGCGCCCCGTCGGCGTCCGAGAGCGCCGCCAGCGGGAGCTCGCCGATCAGGTCGATCAGCTTCAGCCGCAGCGCGTAGACCTGCTTGAGGTAACGCAGGTCGAGCGGCGTGACGATGGTGCCCACCCCGGGGGCGATCTCGACCAACCCGTCGAACTCGAGCGCATGCAGCACCTTGCGGATGGGCGTCCGGCTGACGCCGAACTCCGCGGCGAGCTTGTTCTCGCTCAGCAGCGCGCCCGGGGGGGATCGAGCAGCGCGATGCGGCGGCGCAGCGCCTGGTACATGCGCACGAAGCCGGCGTCGCCGCGCAGGGGCGGTTCGCTTCGTTCGGAGGGCTGGTCACGAGAACGTCACCTACCTCACCGGTTTCGAGAGCCCCGGCTATTACTGGTTCCAGGGCCTGCTGATCCCCGTGACCGGCGAGCCCATCTGTGCCTCGCGCACGCTCGAGGGCCCCGGGGTCGACGCCTACTCGTGGATCGAGCACAACTGGACCTACCGCGACGACGAGGAGCCGATGGTGGGCGTCGCCGAAGCGCTCGCGGGCCTGGGTTTGACCGGTGCGCGGGTGGGGTACGAGCGCGACGGGTGGTTCTTCACCGCCGCCCAGCAGGACCGGCTGTTCGCGCTCGCCGGCGACGTCGTGTGGGTCGACGCCTCGCTGGTCGTCGAGCAGGGGCGGCTGATCAAGTCGGGGGCCGAGATCGCGCTGATGCGCGAGGCGGCGCTCGGCACGGCGGCCGGCATGAACGCCGGCATCGCCGCGGTGGGTGCGGGCGTGAGCGAGGACGAGGTCGCCGCGCAGATGCACCTGGCGATGATCCGGGCCGGCAGCGAGTGGCCGGCGATCGCTCCGTTCGTGGCCTCCGGCGAGCGCGGCGCGATCGGCCACGCCACCTGGCGCGGGCGCACCCTGCGGGCCGGCGATCCAGTGTTCCTGGAGCTCGCCGGTTGCCGCCGCCGCTACCACGCGGCCATGCTGCGCACGGTCTTCGTCGGTGAGCCCGACGAGGAGGCACGCGTCGCCTTCGACGTGGTGCGGCAGGCGTTCGACCTGGCGATGGCCACCATCCGCCCCGGGGTCGCCGCCGGCGAGGTCGACCGGGTGTGCCGCGACTTCATCGCCGACTCGCCCTTCGGCGGCACCCACGCCTCGCGCTGCGCTTACTCGATCGGCATCGCGCTGCCGCCCGACTGGGGCGAGGGGCAGATCCTGTCGATGAAGCCGGGCGAGACGCGCCCGCTCGAGGCGAACATGACCTTCCACCTGCTGCCGTGGGCGCAGCTGCCGGGCCGCGGCGCCGTCGGCTGCACCGAGACGATCCGGGTGACCGAGACCGGCGCCGAGCCGCTCACCTTCGGGGTGACGCGGGAGCTGATCATCGTGTGATCGGCGCGCCGGCGGCGGAGGCTGCCGGCACGCCCACCCACGCCGCCACGGCCAGCAGCGCCGGCAGCGCCACCTCGGGCTCGAAGAGCGTCAGGTCCCAGGTGTGCAGCAGCGTCAGCGCCACGAGCAGCGGCGCCAGCCGCGCCCAGCCCGGCCGGTGAAGGGTGGAGAGCGTCGCGACCGCCACGAGCGCCGCCCCCGCGACCCCCACCACGCCGAACACCGCCCACAGCTGCAGCCACAGGTGGTGCGCGTAGGTGACGCCCCCTGGGAAGTGCTCGTCCGTGCGCTCGCGGAAGGCGTCCGGCGCCGCCGTGAGGCCGACCCCGAACCACGGGTGGTCGCGCGCGAGGTCGATCGCGGCGGCCCAGACGACCCGCCGGCTCTCGGGCAGCAGCGAGATCCGCCGCAGGTCGTAGCGCCGCACCATCTCCTGCGGGAGCCACGCCGGGCGGACGTCGAGGAACGGGCTCGCCTCGGTCCCCACCTCGTATTGGGCCCCGAAGACGTACAGGTCGACCGCGCCGCCGCGGTCCGGCGTGCGGAGGTAGAACTGCGCCTGCGTGTACCCGTCGCCGGGGGCGGCGGGCGTGATGCAGCGCGTCCACTCGGGGCCCACCGCGCACGTCGTCTGCGCGAGGTGGGAGCTGAGCACCAGCTCCTGGGGGACGTCCGCGCGCACGAAGATCGACGCGACGTACGGCACCCCGGGCTCGGAGCCGCCCGTCGACTGCAGCACGAGCGTGCGCGAATCGGGGAGCGCCTGCGCGACGAGCCGTTGGCCGCGCGTGCCCGGGAAGGGCCCGTCGACCGCGTCGGGCACGACCTCGACCCGTTCGGCGAGGTCGGTGCGCCAGGCCCGGTAGGTCAGGTCACTCGGTGCCGCCAGCAGGTTGGGGCTGATCTCGACCACGCCGCGCTGCCACGCGACCGCTGCGATCGCGACGACGGCGACCATCGCGACCGGCGCCAACAGGAGGCGAGGCCGGCGTTCGAGCAGCGCCAGCGCCAGCCACACGGCGCCCGCCGCCAGGAGCGCCCCGCCGGAGGTACGTGACCCGGTGTTCAGGACCGCGAGCGCCACCAGGGGCCAGGCCCAGGCGACGTACCGACGCTTGGCGGCGAGCGCTGCCCAGGCGGCGCACGCGACCACGAGCGCCGCGCCCAGGTCGTTCGGGTTGCCGGTGAAGAGCGCGATGCGCGCGCCGTCGCCCGCGTCGGTCGAGGTCGCACCGGCGACCACCGTCGCGACCGCCAGCACCACCGCGTAGGCGACGACCGCGAAGCCGGCGACGCGCCGGAAGGCGGCCGCGCGCGCCGCCGCCACCACGGCCACGCCGACGGCCAGCACCGCGCCAGTGACGGCGACCGCCCGCCCGTCGTCGACCACCAGCGAGCTCACGGACAGCGCGACCCAGGCGGCCAGGGCGGCCAGGGCGATGCGGCGCAGCGGGGCAGGGCGGGGCGCGGCCTCTCGGGACGGGTGCATCGGGGGCGAGCGTATCGCGCCGCCTCGGCGGCGTCCCGTGAACGACTACCCTGGGGGTGGCGCCGCCGCGCGCCCCGAACGGAGCCCGCATGAGCACCCCCACCGCCACCCCCACCGGTCGCTGCCCGGTCGCGCACGACGCCTCCGACCGGAAGACCGCGCGCGGCGCCGACGCCGCGGCGCCCGCCGTCGAGCAGCGCGACGGCACCTGGCACGTCCGCTCGTACGCGGCGGTGCGGCAGGTGCTGCGCGACGCCGACGCCACCCGGCAGGCGGGCTTCAACGCCGAGCTCGCCACCCGCACCGGGCTGCGCCCGCCGGTGCTGTTCGAGGACGGCGTCGCCCATCGCGACCACCGCACCGCCATCGCCCGCTTCTTCACCCCCAAGACCGTCGACGACGCCTACCGCGCGCTCATGGAGGAGGCGAGCGACGCGCTGATCGCCGACCTCCAACGCCGCGGACGCGCCGACCTCAGCGACCTGAGCCTCGACCTCGCCATGCAGGTCGCGGCCCGGGTGGTGGGGCTCACCGATTCGCGAGCCCCGGGCATGGCCCAGCGGCTCGAGAAGATCCTGGCGCTCGAGCGGCTGGAGCGGCTGCCGGCGCTGCGGCGGGTGGCCTCGATGCTGCGCGTCAACCTCCACGTGCTGCGCTTCTTCCTGCAGGACGTGCGCCCGGCGATCCGCGCGCGCCGCAAGGCGCCGCGCGAGGACGTCATCAGCCACCTGATCGACAAGGGCTACAAGGACGGCGAGATCCTGATCGAGTGCATCACCTACGGCGCCGCGGGCATGGCGACCACGCGTGAGTTCATCGTCATGGCCGCCTGGCACCTGCTCGAGCACGAGGACCTGCGGCGCCGGTACCTGGCTGCCGAGGAGCCCGAACGCCACCGGGTGCTGCACGAGATCCTGCGCCTGGAGCCGGTGGTGGGCCACCTGTACCGGCGCGCGACCGCCGACGTGGCCGTCGAGCTCGACGGCGCCACCACGACGATCCCGGCGGGCGCGCTCATCGACCTCGACGTGCGCGCCGCCAACGCCGACGCGGACGCCGTCGGGGCCGCGCCGCTCTACCTGCGCCCCGACCGCGAGCGCGCGCCGCGCGTGCAGGAGCCGGTGCTCTCGTTCGGCGACGGCAGCCACCGCTGCCCCGGCGCCTTCATCGCGATCAAGGAGAGCGACGCCTTCTTGCAGCGGCTGCTGCGGCTGCCGCTGACGGTGGTCGGCGAGCCGAAGCTCGGTTGGAACGACCTGATCGAGGGCTACGAGGTGCGCGGGTTCGAGGTCGCCGTGGGGGCGACGCCGGCCGCCGCCTGAGGCTCGCCCACCGCACCCGCACCCGCGTCCGCCCGGACACTCGTTCCTCGCACCCGGGTGGTCGCTCGCGGTACCCTCGTCCCGCGCTGCTCGGGAGCGCCCCGGCCACCGACCGGGGCGGTCGCTCCGCGGGCGGCCGAAGGGGCAGCATGCCCGAGGACCTTCAGGCGCTGATCGATCGCCTGCAACGCGACGCCGTGAACGAGGGCCAGCGGCGGGCCGACGCGATCGTCGAGGCGGCCCGGACGCAAGCGGCCGCGCTCGCCCGCGAGGCCGAGACCGAAACCGAACGACGGTTGGCCCAGGCCGAGCGCGACGCGGCGCTGGTCACCGAGCGCAGCACCGTCGCCCTCGAGCAGGCCGGTCGCGACCTGCTGCTCACGGTCCGGGCCGCGATCGGCGACCTGCTCGGCGGGCTGATCCGCGCGTCGCTGGCGGACGAACTGCGCCCCGATCTGATGGCCGAGATGCTCGTGAAGATGGCGGACGGCTACACGGCCCACGGCGGCCGTGAACGGCGCATGGCGGTGCTCGTGAGCCCCGACGACCTCGACGCGATGGTGCAGCTGTACGCGCAGCGCTACCGCGAGCAGCTGGTGCATGGCGTCGAGGTGACGTTGGGCCCCGACATCGAGAAGGGCTTCCGGGTCGTCTTGGTCGACGAGCACGTCGAGCACGACCTGACGATCGACGCCATCGCCGAGGTGCTCAGCACGTACCTCAACCCCCGCCTCGCCGACCTGTTGCCGCGCGTCGCCGTCGAGCTCGAGCGGGCCGCCGCCGCGGGCGCCGACCCGAGCGCATGATCGGGTACCTGCTCGCGAGCCTGCCCACGCCGCGCTTGGGGGACCCACCGGCGATGACGTCCGACGCTTTCCTGGAGGCCTGCGGCCGGGTCTTGAGCGACCCGCGCGCCGTCGAGCTGGCGTCCGTGTGCGCATCGCCGATCGAACCGACCGACGGGGTCCACGAGGCGGCCGCGGCCGCGCTCGGCCCGACCGCACGGGCCTGGGCCGAGCGCGTCGATCACGTCGAGGACGCCATCGTGCGTGCGCGATGCGCGCGCACCGGGCGCGATCCCGAGCCGTACCTGCGGCGCCCGCAGGGCATCCGCGTCGACGTCCTCGAGGCGGTCGCGCGCGCCTTCGACGCCCCCGACCCCGGGGTTCGGGAGCGGGCGCTCGACGCCCTGCGCTGGCGCCTCGCCGACGAGCTGGCGGCCACGCAACCCGCCGGCTTCGCCGCGCTGTTCGCTCGTGCGGTCCAGCTTCGCCTCGCCGCGCGCCGCGTCGCCTGGAACGTCGACGCCGGGTGGGCCGCACTCGAGGCGGCGCTGCGGCACCTCGAGCCGCCGGTCCTCGGCCCGGAGTCGGGCGGGGTGACCCGTGCCTAACACCGGTCGGATCGTCGCGGTGAACGGCCCGCTCATCACGGTCGCGTTCGAGCGACCGGTCGTGCAGAACGAGGTCGGGTACGCCTGCATCGACGACCTGCGGCTCAAGGCGGAGCTGATCAGGGTCCGCGGTGGGTACGCCGACCTGCAGGTCTTCGAGGACACCACCGGCTTGTACGTGGGCGGCAAGGTCGACTTCACGGGCGAGATGCTGGCGGCCGAGCTCGGGCCGGGCCTGCTCGGTCAGGTGGTCGACGGGCTCCAGAACCCGCTCCACGACCTGGCCGCGGCCGGCGGCTACTTCCTGCAGCGGGGCTCGTACCTGCAGCCGATCGACCGCGAACGCCGCTGGCCGTTCACCCCCGTGGCGCGCATCGGCGACCAGGTGCGCGCCGGCGACACGCTCGGCAGCGTGCCCGAAGGCGAGTTCACCCACCGCGTCATGGCGCCCTTCGCGCTCGTGGGCGCGTGGCGGGTCCGCGCGATCGCCGAGGCCGGCGAGCGGCGCGTCGAGGACGTCGTCGCCACCCTCGAGGACGCCCGTGGACGAACGCGCGAGGTCTCGATGCTGCAGCGCTGGCCGGTGAAGGTACCGATCCGTGCGTACCGCGAGCGGCTGCGCCCGCACGAGCCGCTGGTCACCCAGATCCGGATCGTCGACACCGTGTTCCCGGTGGCGCGCGGCGGCACCTTCTGCGTCCCCGGACCGTTCGGCGCCGGCAAGACCGTCTTGCAGCAGCTGATGAGCCGCAACGCGGAGGTCGACGTCGTCATCGTGGCGGCGTGCGGCGAGCGCGCCGGCGAGGTCGTCGAGACGCTGCGCGAGTTCCCGGAGCTCACCGACCCGCGCACCGGTCGCAGCCTGATGGAGCGGACCGTCATCGTGTGCAACACCAGCTCGATGCCGGTGGCGGCGCGCGAGGCCAGCGTCTACACGGGCGTGACGATCGCCGAGTACTACCGCCAGATGGGGCTCGACGTCCTGATGATCGCCGACTCGACGAGCCGTTGGGCCCAGGCGTTGCGCGAGGTCTCCGGGCGGCTCGAGGAGATCCCCGGCGAGGAGGCCTTCCCCGCCTACCTCGAATCGGTGGTCGCCTCGTTCTACGAACGGGGTGGCCTCGTCCGGCTGCGCGACGGAAGCACCGGCTCGGTCACGATCGGTGGCACCGTCAGCCCGGCCGGCGGCAACCTCGAGGAACCCGTCACGCAGGCGACCCTCAAGGTGGTCGGCACGTTCCACGGCCTGTCCCGCGAACGTTCCGACGCGCGCCGCTACCCGGCGATCGACCCGCTGGAGAGCTGGAGCCACTACCAGGGCCTCGTCGACGCCGCGGACGTGGCCTTCGCGCGCGACGTGCTGCGCGGCGGCGCCGACGTCGCGCAGATGATGAAGGTGGTGGGCGAGGAGGGGACGACCCTCGAGGACTTCGTCCGCTACCTGCACGCGGAGTACCTCGACGCCGCCTACCTGCAACAGGACGCCTTCGACCCGGTCGACGCCGCGACCGGCGCGGAGCGCCAGGTCCTCGTCTTCGGCGAGATGCTCGCGCACCTGCGCACCCCGATGCGCTTCGCCGGCAAGGACGCCGCACGGGACTTCTTCCACCGGCTCGGTCAGGCGACGAAGGAGTGGCACCGCTGCCCCTGGGGCGAGCCCGCGTTCGAGGCGGCGCGCGCGAACGTGCGCGCGCTGGTGGACGAGGTGCGCGATGCGTAAGGTCTACACCCGGCTCGAGCGCATCGCCGGCAGCGTCGTGGCCGTGGCCGCCGGCGACGCGACCTACCGCGAGCTCGCGCAGCTCGACTGGCCCGGCGGCACCTCGCTCGCCCAGGTCGTGCGCCTCGAAGGGGGGCGCGCCTACCTGCAGGTGTTCGCAGGCACGCGCGGCCTTCCGACCGACGCGCGCGTGCGCTTCCTCGGCCGGCCGATGCGCGTCGCCGCGTCGGATGCGGTGCTGGGACGGGTCTTCGACGGCGCCGGACGCCCGCGCGACCACGGCCCCGTCCTCGACGAGGACCCGGTCGACCTGGCGGGGCCGTCGGTCAACCCGGTCAAGCGGATCATCCCGCGCCACATGGTGCGCACCGGCATCCCGATGATCGACGTGTTCAACACGCTGGTCGAGAGCCAGAAGCTGCCGATCTTCTCGGTCCCGGGCGAGCCGTACCACGAGCTGCTCGCGCGGCTCGCGCTGCAGGCCGAGGTCGACGTCATCGTGCTGGGCGGTCTGGGCCTCAAGCACGACGACTACCTGTACTTCCGCGACACGCTCGAGGCCGCAGGCGCGCTGGCGCGCACGGTGGCCTTCATCCACACCGCCGCCGACCCCACCGTCGAGTGCCTGCTGGTGCCCGACCTGGCGCTCGCGGTCGCCGAGCGCTTCGCCCTCGCCGGCAAGCGGGTGCTGGTGCTGCTCTCCGACATGACCAACTTCGCCGACGCGCTCAAGGAGGTGGCCATCACGATGGAGCAGATCCCGTCGAACCGTGGCTACCCCGGCGACCTCTACAGCCAGTTGGCCGCGCGGTACGAGAAGGCGGTCGACTTCGACGGGGCCGGTTCGATCACCATCCTCGCGGTGACGACGATGCCGGGCGACGACGTCACCCACCCCGTGCCCGACAACACCGGCTACATCACGGAGGGCCAGCTCTACCTGCGTGGCGGCCGCATCGAGCCCTTCGGCAGCCTGAGCCGCCTCAAGCAACTGGTCAACGGCCACACCCGCGACGACCACCGCCCGGTCATGAACGCGATGATCCAGCTCTACGCCGCCTACCGCGAGACGCTCGAGAAGCGCTCGATGGGCTTCCGCATGAGCGAGTGGGACGAGCGGTTGCTGCGGTACGGGCTCGGCTTCGAGGCGCGGCTGATGAACCTCGAGATCGACCTCCCGCTCGAGCGCGCGCTCGACGCCGGCTGGGCCCTCCTCGCCGAATGCTTCGAGCCGGCGCAGACGGGCTTGCCCACCGCGCTGATCGAGCGCTTCTGGCCGCAGGGGCCCGCATGAGCCGGATCCCCACCAGCAAGCACGAGCTGAAGCGGCAACGCGACGCCCTCGCGCGCTACGAGCGGTTCCTGCCGACGCTGCGGCTGAAGCAACGCCAACTGCAGATGGAGCTGCGCCGGGTCGAGGCCGCGGTGCGCGAGGTCAGCGAGGACGAGGCGCGCGTTCGCCACGAGGTCGGTGCGTGGATCGAGGTGTGGGCCGAGCCGCAGCCGCTAACGACGCTGCTCGAGCTCGAGGAGGCGCGCACGGGTGAGACGAGCGTGGCGGGGGTGACGCTGCCGACCCTCGAGCACGTCGCGTGGCGCCGGCACGCACCGTCGCTCGCCGCGACGCCCCCGTGGGTGGACGACG
>JARGGE010000169.1 GCA_029210865.1 Trueperaceae bacterium | reverse complement strand
GGGAGCGGGGCGGTCGGTCATGCGTGCCTCCATGGGCCCGGGTCCCGCAGCCGCGGCGCGGCGTCGGGGAGCAGGGTGCGTCGGTTCGCCCATCAGCCTACCGCGGGGCGGGTCGGGCGCCCGAGCACGACGAGGGGCGGCCCGCTGGGGCCGCCCGTGGGGCGCGCACGAACGGAAGGTGAGCGCTGGCTCAGGGCAGGTCGAGGCTCACCCGGAGCTCGTGGACGGCGGCGCTGTCGAGGCCGAGCGCGCGCCACTCCGCGATCTCGTCGGCAGCGTACGGCGCGAAGGCGTCGCCGAGGAGCGCGTCGTCGCCCCAGGCGGTCACGACGTGGTTCAGGAGCGCGGCCAGCTCGGCGTCCGAGAAGGTGGCGCCGAAGGCGGGCATCAGGCCGTTGTAGGCTGCGCCGTTGACGGTGATCGGCCCGACCATGCCTCCGAGCACGAGCTTCGCCGGGTAGCTGCGGTCGGCCGCGACGAGGTCGCCTACGTGGTTCGCGAGCGGCGGGAAGGCCCCGGGGATGCCGGCGCCGGTGGCCTGGTGGCACGCGGCGCAGTTCTGCAGGAACAGTGCCCCGCCGTCGATCGCGGCCTGGGCCATGGGCGCCCCGTCGCTGCCGGCGTCGGCCGGCGCGGCCGGCTGCGTGCCCTGGGGCGTGATCGTGAGCCCGACGCCGCGCTCGACGACGAGCTGCATGGCGTGGTCGATGTCGATGCCCGCGCTGCCGTCCTCGCGCAGCTCGAAGCCCGTCAGGGCCTCCTGCGCGCGTGCCAGGGAGGCGACGTGCGCCGTGGTGTCGACCTGGACCGGCGTGCCCTGCGGGCGGGCGGTCGCCAGGATGAGGATCGCGACGATCAGCGAGACGGCGCCGATGCCGCCGAGGGCGTAGCCGAGGCGGACCTGCTGGGCCGAAACGACGTACCGGCGGGTGGCGTCATCCGGCATGGCGGACCTCCGGGGTGGCGGCGCCCGCGTCGTGGTGGGCGCCGTGCGCGACGTGCTCGGCCGCGAGCAGGCGCGGGTCGTGCTCGGGCACGACGCTGCGCGACCCGAGCGATCGGAAGTAGGCCGCGGACCAGACGCCACCCAGGCCGACCAGGATCGCCAGGTCGGCGACCCCGGGCAGGCCGGCGCGGCCGACCGCGGGCGCGACGTACCAGTAGACGTGCACGATCTGCGTGAGGATCGCCCAGCCGGCCATGAAGGCGAGGGCGCCGCGCTTGCGCTTCACCCAGCGCGAGAACAGGACCAGGAAGGGGAGGGCGAAGCCGGCGACGAGCAGGTAGATGCCCATGCCCGCCCACGGCTCCTGGTTGAGGCGCAGGTTGAAGAAGGTGTTCGTCTCGACGACGTTGTTCGACCACTGGATGATCAGCTGGCTCGCGTTGACGTAGGCCCAGAACATCGTGAAGGCCATCAGGAAGTTCCCGAGGTCCTGGAGCCGCTTCTCGGTGAGGAGCTCGTCCATGCGCGCGCTGCGGTCGGCGGTCCACACGACGGTCAGGATGACGAGCGCCATCGCGGCGATCGCTTGCCCGATCATGAAGACCACGCCGTAGATCCCCGACCACCACTCCGGGGTGAGCGACATGGTCCAGTCGGTGGTGGCGAGGGTGATGGTCAGGACGTACACGACCAGCCAGGCGGCTGCCTGGTTCTTGAGCCGGTAGCCGATGCGGCCGGCGGGGCCGACGCCGACGCGGTCCTGCTCGCGCGCGCCGCGCAGGTAGACCCAGGCGGTGAGCACCCACACCCCGAAGTAGAGGACCGCGCGCAGGACGTACCAGGTGGTGTTGAGGTACCCGGCCTTCCAGGCGACGAGCTCGTGGGCCTCGACGTAAGCGGCGTCCGCCCACGGGTAGAGCTGCGGGATCAGGAGCACGATCGGGATGAAGAAGAGCAGCGCGACGGGCAGCGCCGAGACCATCGCCTCGAGCGGTCGCCGGATGACCGCGGCCCAGCTGCCCCCGGCCATGTGGCCGATCAGCAGCAGCGCCAGGCCGCCGAGCGAGAGGCCGACCCAGAAGACGAAGCCCATGAGGATCGAACCGGGCAGCACCCCTTGGGTTAGCCCGACCGCGAGCCCGAGGGCGAGGCCGAGGACGCCGATCGCGAGGGCGACGACGGTGGCGCGACCGGTGGCGAACGTGGCGGCGGCCATCAGCGCACCCCTCCTTCAGCGCCCTGCAGCTCGCTCAGGACCTCCGCCGGCAGGTCGTCCGGGGTGGCGTTCTGCGAGAGCTGGAGGGCTTTGACGTACGCGGCGATCGCCCAGCGGTCCTCCGCCGGGATGCGCGAGGCGTACCCGTACATGCGGCCGAAGCCGTTGGTGGCGGCGTTGAAGAAGTACCCGACCGGCGAGGCGAGGAGCCGCGGGTCGTGGAACGACGTCGGCGCCGGGAAGCCGCGGGTGACCGTCATGCCGTCGCCTGCCCCGGTGTAGCCGTGGCAGACGGCGCAGTAGATGTCGAAGCGCTCCTGGCCGCGGCGCAGCAGGTCGACGCTCAGCTCGATCGGCAGCTCGGTGAGCAGCCCCTGCGGCCCCTGACCGGTGAAGAAGGCGGGGTCGATGCCGCCGACCTCGCGCGCGACCGTGCCCTCGATGGGGAGGCGGGCGCCGAGGCCGTCGGCGAAGAACGCCGATCCCTGCAGGGGGGCGACCTTCGGTTGGCTGGCCATGTTGTTGCCGCACGCGGCGAGGAGCAGCGCGAGCCCGGCCGCGAGCAGGGCCGACCGGGCCCCGCGGCGAAGCTGGACCGCGCTCATCGGGCCACCTCTTCGACCCGGACCGGGTCGGTGCCCTCGAGGAAGGTGTGGGTAGCGGCCGGGTCGAAGCGCGGGTCGACCGCCTCGACGCACAGGTAGTAGCCGTCGCGGGTGGCGCGCTCGAAGCCCGGCGCGTTGAACACGGGATGGTAGAGGCGCGGCAGCCCGTTGCGCGCCAGCATGAGCAGCCCGGCGGTGAAGGCCGAGAGCAGGACCGTCACCTCGAAGGTGATGACGATGTAGTTGGGCCAGGGGTTCATGGGGCGGCCGCCGATGTTGAGCGGGTAGAACTCGGCGCCGGCGTACCACTGCATCCCGAAGCCGGTGGCGGCGCCGATGAGCCCTATGGCCAGGACCGCGAAGCCGAGGCGCGTCGGCTTGAGGTCGAGCGCGTCGTCGAGCCCTTCGATCGGGTGCGGGGTGTAGGTGTCCATCTTCGTGTAGCCGGCCTTGCGCGCCGCCTCGGCGGCGTGCAGCACCTGCTCCGGGGTGTCGTACTCGGCGATCAACCCGTGCAGGGTGGCCGCGGGGATCGATGCGGCGCTCACGCGGGCACCTCCCCTCGGTAGTACGCCTCACGGATCGTCTCGTACGGGTCGGAGCCGTGGTGGGCGTCGTGGTGGGCGAGCTCCTTCATCTCGGTGGTCGCGATGGAGGGCAAGAGCCGGATGAAGATCAGGAACAGCGTGCCGAAGACCCCGAAGGTGCCGGCGTAGAGCGCCCAGTCCCAGAACGTGGGGACGTAGTTGCCCCACGAGCTGGGCAGGAACTCCTTGGTGAGCGAGACGACGATGATCACGTAGCGCTCGAGCCACATGCCGATCGAGACCAGGACCGAGATGACGAAGAGCGCCAGCGGGTTCTGCCGGACCGAGCGGAACCACAGCGGCTGGATCGCCACCAAGTTGCACGCGATCAGGAGCCAGAACGCCCACCCGTGGTCGGCCCCAAGGACGCGGTTGTAGGCCATGAAGACCTCGAACTCGACGCCCGAGTACCACGCGTAGAACAGCTCGACCCCGTAGCCGTACACCACGATCATCCCCGTGGCCAGCATGAGCTTCGCGGCGTTGTCGAGATGGCGCAGGGTGATCAGCTTCTCGAGACCGAAGGCCTTGCGCAGCGGCACCGCCAGGATGAGCACCATCGCGAACCCCGCGAACACGGCCCCGGCGACGAAGTACGGCGGCATGACGGTGTTGTTCCAGCCGGGGACCTGCGACACGGCGAAGTCCATGGCGATCGTGCTGTGCACCGAGAGCACCAGCGGGAAGCTGAGCGCCGCGAGCAGCAGGTAGGCGCGGTTGTAGCGCTGCCAGGCCTTGCCCGAGCCGTTCCACCCGAGCGCCAGCACGCCGTAGACCAGCTTCTGGAAGCGCGAGGTGGCGCGGTCGCGCAGCGTCGCCAGGTCGGGGATCAGCCCGATGAACCAGAAGAGGACCGAGACCGAGGCGTAGGTGCTGATGGCGAACAGGTCCCAGTCGAGCGGGCTGCGGAAGTTGGGCCACAGCCCATGGGTGTTGGGGTACGGGAGCAGCCAGAAGAAGACCCACGGGCGCCCCAGGTGCAGGATGGGGTAGAGGCCCGCGACCACCACGGCGAAGATCGTCATCGCCTCGGCGAAGCGGTTGATCGAGGTGCGCCAGGGCTGCCGGAAGAGCAGGAGCGCCGCCGAGATCAGCGTGCCCGCGTGGCCGATCCCGATCCACCAGACGAAGTTGATGATCGGCATCGCCCAGCTGACGGGCTGGTTGTTGCCGAAGATCCCGACGCCCACCGTGACCAGGCGGACGATCGAGATCAGGTAGAGCCCGAGCAGGGCCCCGGTGATGCTGATCCCGATCCACCACCAGGTGGGGGTGCGCTGGGGTCCGACGAGCACGGGGGTGTTGACGACGTCGTCGATCCCGCCCGAGGTCTGCCCTCGGCCGATGACGCGGCTCGTCTCCACCCCGGTGCGCGGGACGCCGGAGGTGACGGCCATCAGTGGACCCCTTCCACGGCGAGCGCCGGATGCGGGTTGCGCACCTTGGCGAGGTAGCTGGTGCGGGGCACCGTGTTGAGCTCTTCGAGGAGCGCGTAGTCGAGCACCGAGGCCTTGGCGGCCACGACGGCCGAGGAGGCGTCGTTCAGGTCGCCGAAGACGATCGCCTCGGTCGGGCAGGCGCTCTGGCAGGCGGTGACGACCTCGCCGTCGCGGATGCGCCGGTCCTCGTTGCTCGCCTGGATGCGGGCGTTGGAGATGCGCTGCGTGCAGTAGGTGCACTTCTCCATGACGCCGCGGCTGCGGACGGTGACGTCCGGGTTGTTCGCCAGGCTGAGCTCGGTGGCGCTGGCGGTGAGCTCGGCGAACTGCAGGTAGTTGAAGCGGCGCACCTTGTACGGGCAGTTGTTGGAGCAGTAGCGCGTGCCGACGCAGCGGTTGTAGACCATGACGTTCAGGCCCTCGCTGTCGTGGACGGTCGCGGCGACCGGACAGACGGGCTCGCAGGGGGCCTTCTCGCAGTGCTGGCAGGCGACGGGCATGTTGTGGAAGGTGGGGTCGTCGAGGTCACCCTGGTAGTACGCGTCGACGCGGATCCAGTGCATCTCGCGGCCGACGATCACCTGCTCCTTGCCGACGATCGGCACGTTGTTCTCGGACTGGCAGGCCGTCACGCAGGCGTTACAGCCGGTGCACACGGTCATGTCGATGACCATGCCCCACTTGTAGGACGTGTAGTCGAAGTCGGCGAAGAGGTCGGACTTCGGGTGCGTGACCGGGTGCACGAAGTGCGGGTGCTCCGGTTCGGCCTTCAGCTCGGCCAGCGTGCCGGCCCGGACGATGTAGCGGCGCTCGCCGGTGCCCTCGAGCGAGTGGTGGATCTGCGTGGTCGCCAGGCGATGGCGCCCGGACGCGCGCTCGGCGCGAGCGACGTCGACCGACCAGGCGCCCGCCGTGCGCAGCGGGTAGACGTCGGCCCCGACGCCCTCGGCGACGCGGCCGGCACCGGTGCGGCCGAAGCCGAGCGCCACCCCGATCGTGTCGGGGGCCTGCCCGGGCTGCACCCAGACGGGGAGCACGACCTCGCGGCCGCCCACGCGCACGGTCAGCCGGTCGTGCGAGGCGACGCCCAGGCGCTCCGCCGTGGCGGGGGCGAGGATCGCGGCGTTGTCCCAGGTGAGCTTCGAGAAGGGGCGGGGCAGCTCCTGCAGCCAGCCGTTGTTGGCGTGGCGGCCATCGGCGATGCCGTGGTCGAGCTGGAAGTGGAGGACCAGGTCGCCGTGGACCGGCAGCGGCAGGTCGATCGGGCGGCGCGCGACCGCGAGCGACGGCGCCGCGCTGCCCGCGACCACGCCCTGGTGGAGGCTGGCGCGCCAGAAGGCATCGAAGTCGCCGCTGACGCGCGCTTGCCACGACTCACGGACGACGTCGTAACCGCTGCGCTCGGGGCGTCCGAGCAGCGCCTGCAGCACCTCGAGGTCGCTCTTGCCGCCGTAGAAGGGGGCGAAGAGCGGCTGTTGGATCGAGATCGACCCGTCGAAGGCGCGCGCGTCGCCCCATGCCTCGAGCGCGTGGGTGCGCGGGACGTGCCAGTCGGCCAGGCGGCCGGTCTCGTCGAGGTACTCGCCGACGTGCACGCTGAGCGCCGCGCGCTCGATGGCGGCGGCGAAGCCGAGCTCGGGCGGCGCCGTG
>JARGGE010000168.1 GCA_029210865.1 Trueperaceae bacterium | reverse complement strand
CCACGGGCCCGGCGACCCCGAAGCCGGCAGCCTCCAGGACCGGCGGGCGCGGCCCCACGAAGTCGGCGACGATCTCGGCCAGCGACGCGTGCTCGCGGCTGGCGTACGTCGCGCGGCGCAGCACCTGGGCGGCCGGGCCGTCGAAGGCCAGGAGCGCCAGGTCGGTTTTGGTGCCACCGACGTCGCACGCGAGGATCACGACCGCACCTCGAGGCCGAAGGCGCCGGCGGACGGCGGAGCGCCGAACGGCACCGCACCAGGCGCCGCGCTCGTCGCCAGCAACGTGGCGATCAGCCCGGTCCACCCGGTCTGGTGGGCCGCGCCGAGCCCGCGCCCGGTATCGCCGTGGAAGAACTCGTGGAACACCGGGTGCTCGTGGCGGTCGGGCTCCTCCGTGCCGCCCGCGGCGACCATCAGGTGCGGGCGGCGACCGTCGTCGTCGCGCAGGAAGAGCCGGGTGAGGCGAGCGCCGAGCTCGTCGGCCACCTCGGCGAGCGAACGCAGGCACCCGGAGCCGGTCGGGTGCTCCACCCGGAAGTCGTCGCCGTAGTACGCATGGAACCGGCGCAGGGCCTCGATGAGCAGGAAGTTCATGGGCAGCCACACCGGGCCGCGCCAGTTCGAGTTGCCGCCGAACATGCCGCTGGTCGACTCGCCCGGCTCGTAACGGACGCTGTGGACCGCGCCGCCCACCTCGAGTCGGTACGGCTGCGCCAGGTGGTGCTTCGAGAGCGAGCGGATCCCGTACGGCGAGAGGAACTCCGCCTCGTCGAGCATCCGCACGAGCAACCGCTTCATGCGGTGGCCACGCAGCAGCGAGAGCAGGTGGAGGCTCCCCTGCCCGGGCTCCTCCCAGCGCGAGATGAGCGCCGCGAGGTCGGGGCGGTGCTCGAGGAACCAGCGCATCCGCCGGTGGAAGTGCGGGAGCCGCTCGAGCACGTCGGGGCCGAGCGTCAGCACCGCCACGAGCGGGATGAGGCCGACGAGCGAGCGCACCCGCAACGGCTGCATCTCGCAGCGCAGGTCGTCCGCGTCGTCGTAGTGCAAGACGTCGTAGAAGAAGCCGTCCTCGTCGTCCCACAAGTCGATGTCGTGACCGCCCACGTTGCGCATGGCGCCGGCGATGTAGAGGAAGTGCTCGAAGAACTTGGTCGCCAGGTCCTCGTACACCGGCCGGCGCTGCGCCAGTTCGAGCGCGATGCGCAGCAGGTCGAGGGCGTACATGGCCATCCACGCGGTGCCGTCGGCCTGCTCGAGGTGCCCGGCGACCGGCAGTGGCGCGCTGCGATCGAACACACCGACGTTGTCGAGGCCGAGGAACCCGCCCTGGAAGAGGTTGAGGCCGTGCGCGTCCTTGCGGTTCACCCACCAGGTGAAGTTCAGGAGCAGCTTGTGCATCACCCGCTCCAGGAAGTCGAGGTCGCCGCCGTCGCCGCGCTGCGCGCGATCGAGCTCGAAGACGCGCCAGGCAGCCCAAGCGTGCACCGGCGGGTTGACGTCGCCGAAGGCCCACTCGTACGCGGGCAGCTGGCCGTTGGGGTGCATGTACCACTCGCGCGTCAGCAGCAGCAGCTGCTCCTTGGCGAACGCGGGGTCGACCTGGGCCAGCGGCACCGTGTGGAAGGCGAGGTCCCACGCCGCGTACCAGGGGTACTCCCAGGTGTCGGGCATCGAGATCACGTCCGCGTTGTTCAGGTGCGCCCACTCGGCGTTGCGGCCGTGCCGGCGACCGGCGGGCGGCGCGGGTTGTCCCGGGTCGCCCGCGAGCCATCGCGCCACGTCGAACCGGTAGACCTGCTTGCCCCACAGCATCCCGGCGAAGGCCTGGCGCTGGACGAGGCGCGCGTCGGGGTCCTCGAGGTCGCTGTGAACGACGTCGTAGAAAGCGTCGGCCTCGCGCTCGCGAGCGGCGAACACCGCGTCGAAGTCGGCGAACGGCGCCACCGAGGCGGCCGACCCGACCGCCGGTGGCCGGGTCGGCGCGAGGCGCACCCGGAACGTGTGCGTCGCCCCCGCGGGAAGCGTCCGACGCCACAGGGCGCCCACCTTGGTGCCGCGGCCGTCGGGGTCGACCGCCGTCTCGTCGCCGTGGACCACCAATCGATCGAGGCCGTCCTTGTAGGTGCCGCCGGTCGGGGCGGCGCCGTGGAGCCGCGGGTGGTTCGTGTCGTTCGCGCAGAAGGCGACGCGGTCGGGGGTCTCGGCGGTCCAGTCGAAGGTGCCCAGCTCCGGGTGCCGGACGGCGACGCGGCCCTCGCCCTCGTCGGTCAGGCTCGGCCGCTCGCCCGCGTCGCCCCACGACCAGGTGTTCCGGAACCACGCCTGCGCGACGACGACGAGGGGGGCGGGATCGGGGCCGCGGTTGGTCACCCGCACGCGCATGAGCACGTCGTCGGGGGCCGCCTTGGCGTAGGCGACCTCGACGTCGAAGGCGCGGTCCTCGTCGAAGGCGCCGGTGTCCTCGAGCTCGAGCTCGGGGTCATCGGCGGTCCGTGCGCGGTTGCCCACGACGAGCTCCTCGTACGGGAAGCGCGCCTGCGGGTAGCGGTAGGTCATGCGCTGGAACGCGTGCGAGGGGGTGGCGTCGAGGTAGCGGTAGCGCTCCTTGACGTCCTCGCCGTGGTTGCCCTCGGGGCCGGCGAGGCCGAACAGGCGCTCCTTGAGGATGGGATCGACGGTGTTCCACAGCCCGAGACCGAGGCACAGGAGCTGCTGATCGTCGCTGAACCCGGCGAGGCCGTCCTCGCCCCAGCGGTAGGCGCGGCTGCGCGCGTGGTCGTGCGGGAAGTAGTCCCAAGCGGTGCCGTCGGGGCTGTAGTCCTCGCGGACCGTGCCCCACTGACGCTCGGCGAGGTACGGGCCGAAGCGGCGCCAGGGCTGGGCGCCCGAGTTCGCTTCGGCGAGCCGAACGTGTTCCGCGGTCGGGACCGGCGGGGTAGGTCGTGGGGTCGCGTTCATCGCACCTCCCGGTGGTGACGCGAAGGTACGGCCGGGCGGTGCACCGCCGCGGTCAACGGCTTGACGACCGGCAGGCCCGCTCGCCCGCGGCGTGCTCAGCGCACGGGAACGACCTCGTCGGCGACGAGGACGACATCGTCGGCGACGAACCAGGTGGCCACGACGGCCGGGTCGATCAGCCCCTCGTAGGCCGCCGCCGGGATCCCGAGGTCCGCCAGGTAGAGCGCCCCGACGTGCGGGGCTGCGGACGGCGACCGCAGGCCGGTCTTGGGCGCGGCCAGCGTGACCGTCGCGCTCGCGTGGATCGCGACGCCCGCGACCGCGCCGCTCGTCGCGTCGACCCCGGACGGGACGTCGAGCGCGAGGATCGGCACCCCGGCCGCGGACACCCAGCGGATCGCGTCGCGGACCGCGCCGCGCGGCTCGCCGCGCCCGCTGTAGCCCAGCAGGCCATCGAGGACGAGGTCGACGCCGGCCGAGTCCGGCCACGACCCGCCGTCGGCCTCACCGACGGTGTCCACGTCCACCCCGAAGGCGGCGAGGGTCCGGGCCTGCCGCGCGGTCACGGGCGCCATCGCCTCGACGGTCGCGGTCGCGAGCACCCGCACGCGGACGCCCCAGCCGGCCAACCGCCGCGCGGCCACCATCGCGCCGCCACCGTTGCCGCCAGGGCCGGCGAGGACCACCACGCGGCCGGGATCGTTCGCCCCCACCAGGAAGCGCTCGCGCGCGACCCGCGCCAAGGCCCGTCCGGCGTTCTCCATCATCTGGACCAGCGCCAGCTCGTAGCGCTCGACGGCGCGCCGGTCGACCTCCAGCATCTGCTCCGCGGTCACCGCGGGGAAGGCGTCCGGGCGCGGCGGGCTCATGCGGCCGCGGCGCACGGCGCCGCCGTCCCGATCACGCCGGGCTCCGCTGGACCTGGAGCGCGCGCGCCAGCCCCTCGGCCATCAGGTTCACCGCGACGACCAGCAGCGAGATCGCGACCGCAGGCGCGACGAGCGCCCACGGCGTGAGGGCGGCGAAGGTGCGCGCCTCGCGGATCATGAGGCCCCAATCGGGGCTGGGGGGTTGCACACCGGCGCCCAGGAAGCCGAGCGAGGCGACGAGGAAGATCGCGTAGCTGAAGCGGAGCGCCGCCTCCACCGCCAACGCGGGCAGCACCGCGGGCAGCACGTCGCGGCGCAGGACCGCGGCCAGCGGTTCGCCCTGCAGGCGCGCCGCGGCGACGTAGTCCTTCGCCTTGACGTCCAGGACCACGCTGCGCACCACGCGCGCGACGATCGGGACGTAGGCGAGGGTCAGCACGATCAGCACGTTCGCGCGCGACGGCCCGAGCATCCCGAGGAGGAGCAGGGCGAGCAGCAGCGCCGGCATCGCCAGGAGCGCGTCGAAGAGGCGGAAGGTGAGCTCCTCGACGGCGCCGCCGACGTAGCTGGTCGCCAACCCGACGACCGCGCCGAGCGACACGGCGATCAAGCTGCCGAGCCCGGCGACCGCGACGATGTCGCGCGCCCCGAGCAGGACGCGGCTGAAGACGTCGCGTCCGAGGTGGTCGGTGCCGAACGGGCGCGCCAGCGACGGGGGCTGGCGCGCCTCGGCGAACACCTGCTCGTTCGCGCCGTAGGGCGCGAGCAGCGGTCCGAACACCGCGAGCAGCAGGAACAGGGCGACCACGGCGGTGCCGAAACCGGACGTCGGCCGCGCGAAGAGCGCGCGGACGACCGTCCAGAGTCGGGCGACGCGAGGTCGGGACCCGAGGGGCCGAAGCGGGGCCGACGGGACCATCCCGCGCTCAGCGCAGCGCGATGGCGGCCAGGTCGGTGCGGCCCGGGAACGCCTTCATCGCGAGGCCGTCGAAGCGGTCCGAGAGGGCGCCGAACTGCGGGAAGAAGTAGGGGATCACGAACGGACCGCGGTCGAGGAGGATCTCCTGGATGCGGTGGTAGGCGTCCGTGCGGGCGTCGTCGTCGAGCGTCGTCTTGGCGAACGCGATCAGCTCGTCGACCTCGGGGTCGCAGAAGTGCGCCTCGTTCCAGACGGCGCCGCACGCGACCATGACGTCGAGGTAGAAGCTCGGCACCGGGCGCGAGCCCCAGCCGGTGATCCCCAGGTCCACGTCGAGCCAACCGTCGTCGCCGTAGTAGACGCTCTCGGGCTCCACCTGGATCTCGATGCGGATGCCCGCCTCGGCCCACTGGGCCTGCAGCACCGACGCGAGCGCCGGTCGGTCGCCGCTGTCGGGCGTGTGCAGCACCAGGTCGAGCCCGTCGGGGTAACCGGCCTCCGCGAGCAGCGCGCGGGCCCGGGCGGCGTCGCGCGGCGCGGGCCGCAGCGACTCGAGGTGGTAGCGACCGTACAGCGGGCCGATCGGCCCGTGGTTCGTCGCCGCGCCGTACCCGAACGTGACCACCTCGATGATGGCGGCGGGATCGGTGGCGAGCTTCAGCGCCTGTTGCACCCGCGGGTCGTCGCCGGGCGCGCGGTCGGCGCGCAGGCGCACCAGGTCGAAGCCGTTCGTGGCCACCGCGACCGTCTCGATGCCGGGCTGCCCCTGGAGCGTGAGGAACAGCGGCGTGGGCATGCGCATGACCAGGTCGACCTGACCGCCGCGCAGCGCGTCGACGCCGGCCACCTGGTCGCTGAAGAACAGGAACTCGAGCGTCGCGACGCCGGGGGCCCCGGGCACGAAGTAGTCGGGGTTGGCGCGCAGGCGCATGCGATCGCCCACCGCGTAGCTCTCGACCACGAAGGGGCCGGTCCCGACGAAGCGGGTGTCGGCGTCCTCGGTGCCGGCGGCGAGCACCACCGCGTGGTTGTCGCTCAGGTCGTACAAGAAGAACGGGTTGACCTCGCGGAGCGTGAAGGTCACCTCGAGCGGCCCAGTCGCCTCGATCGCGGCGACGTTCGCGTACAGGTCGGCGGTCGGCGCCCCGAGCTCGGGGTCGCGGAGGCGGTCGAAGGTCCACACGACGTCCTCGGCGGTGAGCGGCCGGCCGTCGTGGAAGGTCACGCCCTCGACCAGCTGGAACGCGTAGCTCAGACCGCCGTCGGCGATCGACCACGAGGCGGCGAGCCGCGGCTGGATCCGGTTGTCGACGTCGACGTCGACCAGGTAGTCGTAGACGGCGTTGACCACGGCGATCTCGGCGTCGGACGAGGCGAAAGCCGGGTCGAGACGGACCGGGGGCTCGAGGGCGACCCGGAGCGCGCCGGATTGCGCGGCGGCGACCCCGACGAACGACAGCGCGACGGCCGCGAGGACCGCCGCGCCGAGGCGCCAGAGGCGAGCGCGGACCGAGGGGACGGGCGGGGCGGCCTGGGTGGCACGGGCGTACGGGGTGGACATGGAGACCTCCTGAAGACGGGCCCGGTGGCCGGGCGTCGGACGAGCGGGGCAGGCTACGCAGCAGGGCCGACGGCGTCGGTTCGATCGACGACGTGCGCCTCGCGCCAGGGGAAGCGCTCGCCGGCGGACACCGAGGCCGC
>JARGGE010000167.1 GCA_029210865.1 Trueperaceae bacterium | reverse complement strand
CCACCCGGTGCGCGACCGCCTCGGCCACCTCCATGGCGTGGGTGGTGAGCAGCACCGTGCGGCCGCGCGTGGCGTGGTCGCGCATCAGGTCGCGAACCTGTCGAGCGGCGCGCGGGTCGAGGCCCACCATGGGTTCGTCGACGACGAGCACGGAGGGGTCGGGGAGCAGCGCGGCCGCGAAGGTCAGCTTCTGGCGCATGCCGTGGGAGTAGGTCTCGACGATCTCGTTCCCGACGTCCTGAAGGTCGAAGCGTTCCAGCCAGGCGTCCGCCCGTCGCTCCGCGTCGTCGAGCCGGCGCAGCCGCCCGACGAAGCGGAGCAACTCGCGCCCGGTGAGCTTGGGGTAGAGGTACGGCCGGTCGGGCACGTACCCGAGCGCGGCCTTGGCGGCCACCGAGGCGCGGCGGACGTCGTGGCCGGCGACCGCGACGGTGCCCTGCGTCGGTCGCAGCAGGCCGACGATCGCCTTGATCGTGGTCGACTTGCCGGCTCCGTTCGGACCGAGCAGGCCCACCACCTCACCGGCACGCACCGCGAGGTCGACGCCGTCGACCGCGCGCTGCGCGCCGTAGCGCTTGACGAGCCCGCGCACCTCGATCATCGGAGCGCACCGCCCGGGCGGACGCTCGGGCGGACCGTCGCCGGCACGCCCGAGGTCAGCGCGAGCCGAGGGCCGCAGCCGACCCGTCGCGCAGCGCCACGAGGGCGGCGGCGAGGACGGCGTCGTTCTCCAGGTCGACGAGCGCCTCGCCCTGGACCTCGGAGAGGACGGGCCGCGGGCCGGTGGTGACGAAGGTGAACTCGCCGTCCTCGGCCACCTCGGTGGAGCCGACCTCGACCCCGTCGACCAGGATCGTGACGACCTGGCCGACCTCGCCGCCGCGACCGTCGATCGAGATCGTCTGCGTGAGCAGCGTGTCGATCACCGAGAGGTCGGGCACGACGCCCTCGGCGCTGATCGAGCGCCGGTCGGGCGTCAGCCATTCGAACGAGGTGTAGGCGAGCTGACCGCCGTCGGAGAGCGAGACCACGCTCTGCGCGACGCCCTTGCCGAAGGTCGTCTCGCCGATCACCAAGGCGCGGTGGTTGTCCTGCAGGGCCCCCGCGACGATCTCGGAGGCCGAGGCGGAGTTGCGGTTGACCAGCACGGCCATCGGCGCGTCGACCACGCCGCGCGGGTCGGCCGAGGCGAGGCGTTGGGTGACGCCGCGCGCGCGTTGGAACACGATGTCGCCGTCGCCGAGGAACTCGTCGGCGACCAGGATGCCCTGGGTCAGCAGGCCGCCGGGGTTGTTGCGAAGGTCGAGGACGAAGCTGGTGGCTCCCTCGAGCTGGAGGCGGGCGAGCGCGTCCATCAGCTGGTCGTAGACCCGCTGGTTGCCGAACGAGGAGATCGCGACGTACCCGACGTCGCCGTCGACGAGCCCGGCGGTCACGTCGACGATCTCGATCGTGTCGCGGACGATCGCGAAGGAGACCGGCGCCTCCGCGCCCGGGCGCCGGAAGGTGATCTCGACGGTGGTGCCGCCGGGCCCGCGCACCAGGTCGACCACCTCGGTGGTCGTGAAGTCGGAGACGTCCACCCCGTCGACCTCGAGGAAGATGTCGCCGCGCTGCACCCCGGCCTGGTAGGCCGGGCCACCGCGGTAGACGTTGAGGATCTCGACGCCGCGGCCGGTCTGGCGGTTGAAGGGGGTGAGCACCGCGCCGATGCCCTCGAAGGTCCCGCTGCGGTCCTGGGCCTCACGGGCGGCGGTGCGCGGCTCGAGGTAGTACGTGAAGGGGTCGCCGACCGCCTCGAGCATGCCGGTGATCGCGCCCCGGATGATCGCGTCGTCGTCGACGTCCTCGAGGTACCCGGTCTTCAGCGCGCCGAACGTCTGCACCAACGCGCGGCCGGCGGGCTGCGCCAGGAACTCGTTGGCGAAGTCGCGCGAGAGCTGCGCTTGCACGACCACGGCGGTGAGCAAGAGGGCGAGGGCGCCGGTGATCAGGGCGAAGCGCTTCATGCGGACTCCAGGCAGCGTCGGTTCATGCGGCAGTATAGGGAAGCGTCGCCATGAGAACCGTGTCCTGGCGCGACCCGTGAGCGCGGTAGACTCGATGCCGTGCGCCTCCTCCATGCCACGGCCGAAGCCGTCCCCTTCGCCAAGACCGGCGGTCTCGCCGACGTCCTCGGCGCCCTGCCGGCCGCTCAGGCCGCCGCCGGGCACGACGTCCTGGTCGTCCACCCCTGGTACGCCGCGCTCCGCGCCGACCCGCCGCCGCTGTGGATCGGCGACGTCTCGGTGCCCTTCGACGGTGGCTCCGTCAGCGTCGGCGTCGGCACCCGCGACGTCACCGACCGCGCCGGCGACACCCGCCGGTTCGCCTTCGTCGGCCACGAGGCCTTCCGACGCCCCGCCCTCTACGGCTACCCGGACGACGCCTGGCGCTTCGCCCTCTTCGCGCGCGCCGTCCCCGAGGTCGCCGCGCGGCTCGGCTTCGCGCCCGACGTCGTCCACGTCCACGACTGGCACGCCGCGCTCCTTCCTGCGCTCCTGCGCCACGGCGACCACGTCCCGAGCGGCTCGGCGGGCCGGCCGACGGTCCTGACGGTGCACAACGCGCAGTACCAGGGCCATGCCGACGCCGCGGACGTCGTGCGCTGGGCGCGTCTGCCGGGCGAGCTGGCGGGGCCGCTGGCGCTGCACGGTCGCGGCAACTTGCTCCACGCCGGGCTGGTGACGGCCGACCGGGTGACCACCGTCTCCCCCGGGTACGCCCGGGAGCTCGGCGAGGGCGGCGTGGGCTACGGGCTCGACGCGACCTTCGCCGCGCTGGGCCCCCGCCTCAGCGGCATCCTGAACGGCCTCGACGACGTGGCCTTCGACCCGGCGACCGACCCCGCGCTCGCGCACGCCTTCGCCGCCGACGACCTCGCGGGCAAGCGGCGCTGCAAGGAGGCGCTCGAAGCCGAGCTCGGGCTCGAGGCGGGCCGCCCGCTCTTGGGGCTGGTCAGCCGTTTCGCCGATCAGAAGGGCATCGACCTGCTGATCGCGGCCGTCCCCGACCTCATCGATCAGGGGTGGAACCTCGCCGTCCTCGGGGCCGGCGACCCCGGCCTCGAGCAGGCCGCGCGGAGCGCCTTCGCGCGCCACCCGGGGCGCGTGGCGGGCCGGGTGGGGTACGACGACGCGCTCGCGCGCCGCATCTACGCCGGTGCCGACGCCCTCGCGCTGCCGTCGCGTTTCGAGCCGTGCGGCTTGGCGCAACTCATCGCGATGCGCTACGCCACCCTGCCCGTCGCGCGCGCGACCGGTGGCCTGGCCGACACGATCGACGACGACCGCACCGGGTTCCTGTTCACCGACGCCACCCCCGCGGCGCTCGCCGACGCCTTGCGGCGCGCCCGCGAGGCCTACGACGACGAAGCCCGCTGGGCCGTCCGGCGTTCCGCGGCCGCCCGCGAACGCTTCGGCTGGGACCGCGCGGTCGCCGCGTACGACGCCCTCTACGGCGCCGCCCGGGCGGAGCGGACCCGCGCCGACGGAGGCCGCCCATGAACCCCACGCCCAGCGACGACCGCGGCGGTGAGGCCGTCGGCGCCGGCCATGCCCCCTGGCTCGAGCTCGCCCGCACCGGCGACTGGCGCGGCCTGGTCGCGCTGGGGCGCTTCGGCCTCGCCGCCCAGACGCTGCGCCTGACCGGCGCGAGCGACCAGCCCGACGTGCTCGAGGCGCTCGACGCCCTCACCGAGGTCGAGGCCTCGGTGCGCGCCAAGGCGCCGCGCCGCGCCACCGTGCGGCTCGCGCGGCTCGACGTCCGACCTGCGAGCCTGCTCGACTGGGAGGCGCTCGGCGCCGACCTGCACGCGCTGATCGACGCGGCCGGCGCGCTCGACCGGCAGGAGGCCGACGCGGCGCGCGCCGCGCTCGAGCGTCTGCAGGGGGCGTGGTTCGCGGCGGAGCGCGACGCTCAGCGCGGCACGATCGCGCTGCTCGAAGGCGACCCCGGGACCGCCCGCGCGCACCTCGAGGCCGCGCTCGAGCGCGACCCCAATCACGTGCGGGCGCTGACGAACCTCGGCAACCTCAAGCTCGAGGGTGGCGAGGTCGACGCCGCGATCGCCGATTACGAGCGGGCGATCAAGCTCGACGACACCTTCGCGAACGCGCACCACAACCTCGGCGTCGCCTACCGCCGCAAGGGGCAGGTGGCGAAGAGCGTCGCCACGCTCCGACGCGCGCAGCGCGTGGGCGCCAAGCGCGACGCCGAAGAGGCGCGCGCGGCCTTCAAGGGGGTGCGCTCCGGCGCCGGCGGCGCGCGGTGGGTGCGGCCGGTCCTGATCGGTGCCGCCGTCGTGGCGCTCGTCTGGTGGTGGGGCCAGCGCGGCGGCCCGTGAGGCCGCGGCCGGCCAACCGTGGCCTGCGCTCCGGTCCCGGCGGGCACCGGACCGTACCTTCGGGGTGATCGGTACCCCAGCAGGTTCTTCATGCGCTTCACCCGTACGTTGTTCGCCGGCCTCACCGTGCTCGCGCTCGGTGTCGGCTCGGCCCAGACCATCGTCGACATCGCCGTCGCCGACAAGCAGTTCAGCACGCTCGTGACGGCCGTCACCGCTGCCGGCCTCGTCGAGACGCTGGCGGGCGAGGGCCCGTTCACCGTCTTCGCGCCGACCAACGACGCCTTCGTGGCGCTGCCCGCGGGCGCGCTCGACGCCGTGCTGGCCGACCCCGAGCTCCTCACCGCGGTCCTCACCTACCACGTCGTCGCCGGTGACGTCCGCGCCGCCGATGTCGTCGCCCTGACCAACGCGCGCACGCTGCAGGGCGAGCACGTCCAGATCGGCACCGAGGGCGGCGTCACGATCGACGGCGCCAACGTCGTCGCCGCCGCCGGCGGCGTCTCCGGCTCCGTGCTGATCGTCGACATGGGCCGCGGCGACACCCACGTGTACATCGACCTGGCGGGCACGCCCACCGGCGGTAACCACCCCGTGCGCTTCCACGCCGGTCGCTGCGACGCCCCCGGCGGCGTCGTGATCCCGCTCGCGAACGTCGACGGCGACACCGGCCGCTCCTCGACCCGCCTCGACGTGCCCTTCGAGTGGATCGTCGGCGGCACGCACTACGTCAACATGCACCTCTCGCCCGACCAGATGGGCGTCTCCGTCGCCTGCGGCGACGTCGGCCTCGACTGATCCCGCGGCGCCTGCTGGCGCCCGCGCACGCGAGCGGGGGGCGGTCCACCATGGACCGCCCCCCGCTCCGTGTGCCCGCCGCGCCGTGGCGCGCCGGTCACTCCACCGTCACGCTCTTCGCCAGGTTGCGCGGCTGGTCGACGTCGCGGCCGAGGCGCACGGCGACCTCGTAGGCCAGCAGCTGCAGCGGGACGACGTTCACGATCGGCGCCAGCGCCTCGGCGACCACGGGCACGCGCAGCACGGCGTCCGCGTGCGCACCGATGCGCTCGTCGCCGTCGCCGGCGATCACGACCACCCAGCCGTCGCGGGCGCGCACCTCCTGGAGGTTGGAGACCGTCTTGGCGTAGGTCGACGACGGGGTGGCGATGGCGACCACCGGCATGTCGCGGTCGATCAGCGCGATGGGGCCGTGCTTCATCTCGCCGGTCGCGTAGGCCTCGGCGTGCAGGTAGCTGATCTCCTTGAGCTTCAGCGCCCCCTCGAAGGCGGTGGCGACGTCGAAGCCACGGCCCAGGAAGAGGGCGTCGCGCGCCAGCGCCACCCGCTCGGCCACCGCGGCGACCTCGGCGCGCCGCGACAGCGCGAGTGCGACCTGGTCCGGCAGGTCGTTGAGCCCCGCCACCCAGGTGCGCGCCGCCGCGTCCTCGAGCGTGCCGCGCGCGCGGCCGAAGCGCAGCGCCAGCAGCGCGAAGGCGGCCACCATGGCGACGTAGGCCTTGGTCGAGGCGACCCCGATCTCGGGGCCGGCGTGGATGTAGAGCACGTCGTCCGCCTCGCGCGCGAGGCTCGAGCCCTTGACGTTCAGGATCGCCAACGCCCGTGCGCCGCGGCGCCGCGCCTCGCGGACCGCCTCGAGCGTGTCGATCGTCTCGCCCGACTGCGACACCGCCACGACGAGCGTGCGACCGTCGACCACGGGCTCCTGGTAGCGGAACTCCGACGCGACCACCACCTTGGCGGGCAGCCGGGCGAGCCGCTCGAGGAGCGCCTCGCCGACCGTCGCCGCGTAGCTGGCGGTGCCGGCGGCGACGAGGACCACCCGATCGATCGCGGTGGGGTCGACCTCGAGACCCAGGTCGGCGTCCAACCCGTCGGCCGTCACGCGCCCCCCGAGGGTGCGCCGCAGGACGTCCGGCTGCTCGAGCATCTCCTTGAGCATGTAGTGCGGGTGACCGTTGAGGTTGGTGTCCGCCCAGCAGTTGTCTATCTCAACCGGCTGCTTCGTGACCTCGCCTCCGTGCCTGTCAGAGAACCTGACGCCCGCGGGC
>JARGGE010000166.1 GCA_029210865.1 Trueperaceae bacterium | reverse complement strand
CGACGACCACGTCGGGCAGGTCGCCGCCGAAGGCTCGGCGCACGCCGGCCAGGCGCTCGTCGGGGGTGGGGACCGCGGCGGCCGAGTCGACCGGCAGCGCGCGGACGCCCAGCGCCGAGGCCGCGAAGGCCGCACGGCGGGCGTCGAGGTCGAAGGTCCACGTGGCGGCCGCGCTCGGGGCGAGGAACGCCATGGTGGCGAGCCCGATCGGGCCCGCACCCAAGACGAGCACCCGCTCGTGCGCGGCGACCGCGGCCCGGCGGGACGCATGCAAACCGACGGCGAGCATCTCGACGAGCGCCAGGGCGTCGACGTCGACGTCGTTGGCGACCAGCAGCGCGGCGCGCGGCAGCACGAAGCGCTCCCGGAGACCCCCGTCGACGTGGATCCCCAGCAGCTGCAGGCGCTCGCAGCAGTTCGTGCGGCCCACCCGGCAGGCCTGGCAGGTGCCGCACGACAGGTACGGGACCACCGTGCAGCGGTCGCCGACGACGGCCGCGGCGGCCTTCGCTGGTACGTCGGACACGCCGACGACGGCCGCGGCGGCGTCGGCCTGCGCTCCGGGCGCGTCGGGGCCGACCGCGAGCACCTCGACCGCGAGCTCGTGCCCGAGGACGATCGGGTACCGCATGAAGGCCTGGCGGCCGTTGAAGGCGTGCAGGTCGCTGCCGCACACGCCCACCCGCAGCACGCGCACCAGCGCCTCGCCCGGGCCTACCTCCGTCGGTTCCGGCACTTCCTGGAGCACCAGACGACCTGGCGCTTCGAGCAGGACGCTCCTCACGGACACCCCTTCCCCATCGTCGGCGCGCCGCTCGACGGCGTCGCCCGGGCGGACTCGATGCCAGAGGATAACGTTCTACTTGTGGGATGGCAAGCGCGGACGGCGACGCGGGGCGGCGCGCGACCTCGGTGGCCGCGGGGCGGCGCGCGCCGGCGGGGTGGCGCCGAGCGATGCGGGGGTTCGGCGGCTTACGGCGCGGGATCGGGCAGCGCGAATCCGAGCACGCGCGCCGCGAAGTTCGGGTAGACGTCGGGCTCGTGCTCGCCGCCCTCGATGGCCCAGAGCGCCACGCTCCGACCCTCGGGGCAGGTGGCGGCGAAGGGGGTGGTCTCGGGGCCGGTCACACCCTCGTCGAGGTCGAACGGGGTGCCCTGGACGAGGGACGTGGTGCAGCCGCTGCGGGCGGCGATCGTCTCGTACGTGGCCTCGGCGCCAACATACGGAGGTTGCGGAGGCTGGAGGACGCCGCCGGGCAGCGCCCCACCGTCGTACCGGATGACGCCGTCCTCGGTGCCGTGGACGTGCAGCATCCGCGGCGGGCTGGGCGCGTCGCAGGCGGGGGGCGGGTCGTCGAGGGTGCCCGCCACGCCCACCACGGCGGCGAAGCGCTCCCCGTGCTCACAGGCCAGCCGGTAGGCCATGAAGGCACCGTTCGAGTGCCCGAACAGCACCACCCGGTCGACCGCCACCGACGTCTCGATCTCGCCGATCAAGCCCATCAGGTAGGCGACGTCGTCGACGCCGCTGTCGAAGAGGTCGCAGCAGGCCTCCGAGGCGTTCCAGTAGCGGTGGCCAAGGCCGTTGTAGGTCCCCTCGGGGTAGACGACCATCGCGCCCTTGACGGCCGCGCCGGCCGCGAGCGGGAAGAGCCGCTCCATGCGCTCCGCGTCGGTCGCGTAGCCGTGGAGCACCACCAGCAAGGGCGTCGCCACGGCGGAATCGTGGTCGGGCGGCCGGACCACCATCACCGAGCGCTCGCCGCCCACCACCAGCGACCCGGGCGGGAACGCGGCCGAGCCGCACGCCACGAGCAACGCGGCGAGGAACCCGACGGCGAGGGCGAGGCGGACGAGGCGACCGATCATCCCTCGATCATGCCGCACCGAGGGGCTCGGCGTCAGCCTCGCTCGACCCAACCCAGCTCGAGCCGCCGCGCGAAGCCGCCGCGCGCCGTCCGGCTCGCCCGCTGGGCGGCGCCCACGGCGTTCGGGGCGACGGCGCCCTCGGCGTCCATCAGCTCGGGGACGCGGTCGCGGATCAGCGTGCGGCGGACGGTGCGCATGGGGCCTCCTCGGCCGTGGGACGTCGGCGACACATGCGACCACCCTCCTCCGGCGCGCGCTCGGAACGCGGCGCGAGCACCGGATGGGGGGACGGTAGCAGGAGGACGCCGCGCCGTCTGCGACGACCGTCAGCGCACGAGCAGGTCGCGCGCCTCGCCCAGGCCCTTGAACTCCGCCTCGGCGAGCGCCACGAAGGCCGGCGAGTACTTCGCCCGCGGGAAGTTGTCGGGGTGGGCCGCGCGGCGCCGCTCGCGGTAGCGCGCCTCGACCTCGTCGAGGGTGGCGTGCTCGGGCAGGTCGAGCACCCGCAGCGCCTCGGCGCGGGTGCGCGGCGGCGGCGCCTCGGCGGCGGTCGTCGGCGGCATCGCCGCACCGCCTCGGCGCGCGCCCTCGGCGTAGCCCTCCGCCCGCCCGCGCTTCAGCCCGGCCGCGAAGCCCTCGCGGGCGCCCGCCTCGCGCGCGGCGCGCAGCTGCGCGAGCACCTGGGGGTCCGCCGGACCGGCGCCGCTCGCGCCGGTGCCGGACGGGCGGCCGCCACCGGGCGCGGGCAACCCTGGACCCCGGAGGATCCACCACGCCGCGCCGGCCACGATCACCAGGAACCAGAACACCAACGGCCTACCCTCTCCGGGCCGACCCCGCACGGTCGGCCCCGGCACCCGCGGTGCCGCTCGAGCGACAGCCTACCCGCGGCGCCGGCCGAACGCCTTCACCACCTCGGTCACCACCACCGGCAGCAGCGCGAGCGACGCCACCAGGGCCCAGTCGCGGGGGTCGAGCGCGACGGTCCCCAGCACCCGCTGCAGGCCGGGTTGGTAGACGGCGAGCAGCTGCAGCGCCAGGCACAGGAGCACCGCGCCCCACACCCAGCCGTTGGCGAAGGTGCGCCTCGAGACCACGCTCTCGCGCACGGAGCGCGCGTTGAAGGTATGGGCCACCTGGGTGAGCGCGAGCGTGCTGAAGGCGATCGTCACCGCGTGCGGGAGGCCGTCGCCGCGACCGTACCAGCCGAGCCCCACGGCGAAGGCGGCGAGCGTGACGCCGCCGAGCAGCAGCCCCTGCCAGACGATGAGCACCACGTAGGCACGGCTCAGGAGCGGTTCGGCCGGGTCGCGCGGCGGCCGCCGCATGACGTCGGGGTCGGAGGGCTCCAGCGCCAAGGCCAGCGCCGGGAAGACGTCGGTGATCATGTTGAGCCACAGGATCTGCAGCGCCGCGAGCGGCAGCGGCCAGCCGAGCATGATCGCGAGGAACACGGTGAGGATCTCCGCGAGGTTGCAGCTGAAGAGGTAGTGGACGAAGCGCTGGATGTTCGCGTAGATCACGCGCCCCTGCTCCACCGCGCGCACGATGGTGCCGAAGTCGTCGTCGCGCAGGACCATCGCGGCGGCCTCCTTGGCGACCTCGGTCCCCTTGATGCCCATCGCGATGCCGATGTCGGCGGTGCGCAAGGCCGGCGCGTCGTTGACGCCGTCGCCGGTCATCGCGACGACCTCGCCGCGCGCCTGCAGCGCCTCGACGATCCGCAGCTTGTGCTCGGGCGAAACCCGCGCGAAGACCGCCGCGTCGGCCACCGCCTCGCGCCAGCCCGCCTCGTCGCGCCCCTCGAGGTCGGGGCCGTACCAGGTGCGCAGCTCGGCGCCGTCGAGGCCGCGGTCGATGCCGAGGCCGTGGGCGATGACGCTGGCGGTGCGCGGGTGGTCGCCGGTGATCATGACCGTCCGGATGCCGGCGGCGCGGCAGCGCGCCACCGCCCGCGCCGCCTCGTCGCGCAGCGGGTCGATCATCCCCACCAGCCCCACGAAGGTGAGGCCGTCGTCGCGGGCGTTCGGCGCGTCGTCGTCGGGGACCTCGCGCACGGCGAGCGCCAACACCCGTAGCGCCTCGTCGGCCAGGTCCTCGGCCACGCCCCGCCAGCGCGCCCGCGCCGCGTCGTCGAGCGGCTCGCTGCCCGTGTCGGTCGCGACCCGGTCGCAGCGCTCGAGCACCACGGCCGGCGCCCCCTTGACGTAGACGACGCCGCCGTCGTCGTGCCGGTGCGCGGTGACCATCCGCCGCTCGGCGGCGTCGAAGGGGACCTCGTCGACGCGCGGTTGCGCGTCGCGCAGCGCCTCGAGGTCGATGCCCGCCTTGACGGCGGCCACGAGCAGCGCCCCCTCGGTGGGGTCGCCCAGCACCGCGTCGCCGTCGCCGTGGCCGCCGTCGGCGTCCACGGCGCGGTCGGCGTCGTCGGCCAGCCGCGCGTCGTTGCACAGCACGCCGATCATGAGCGCGCTGCGCAGCAGCTCGTCGTCGGCGGGGTCGACCGGCTCGCCGCCGCGTTCGAAGCGGCCGCTCGGGTCGTAGCCCACGCCGGTGACGTCGATGCGGCGATCGGCGACGACGAAGCAGCGCACCGTCATCTCGTTGCGCGTCAGCGTACCGGTCTTGTCGGTGCAGATGACGGTGGTGGAACCGAGCGTCTCGACCGCCGGCAGGCGGCGCACCAAGGCGTTGGCGCGCGCCATGCGCTGCACGCCCAGCGCGAGCGTCATGGTCGCGACCGCCGGCAGCCCCTCGGGCACCGCCGCGATCGCGAGCGCGATCCCCACCTCGAGCATGTCGATCAGGTCGTTCCCGCGCAGGACGCCGGCGGCGACCACCACCGCCGCCACCGCCAGCACCACGCCGATGAGCACGCGCCCGAGCTTCTCGAGCCGCCGCTCGAGCGGGGTCGCGTGGAGCTCGGTCTCCTCGAGCAGCACGCCGATGCGCCCCACCTCGGTGGCGCGGCCGGTGCCCGTGACGAGCAGGCGCCCGCGACCGGCGGTGACGGTGGTCCCCAGGAAGGCCATCGTGAGGCGCTCGGCGAGCGGCGCGCGCTCGTCGACGTCGGCATCCGCCAGCTTCTCCACCGCCTGCGACTCGCCGGTGAGGGCGGCCTCCTGCAGCTGCAGGCGCGCGCTCTCGATCAGGCGGCCGTCCGCCGGCACCCGGTCGCCCTCGGCCAGCAGGACGACGTCGCCCGGCACCAGGTCCTCGACCGCGCTCGTGCGTTCGACGCCGCCCCGCAGGACGCGCGCGGTGGGCGCGGCTTGGCGCTGCAGCGAAGCGATCGCCTGGGCGGCGCGCAGCTCGGTCGCGAACCCCACCACCGCGTTGATGGCGATGACCACCCCGATGGCGACGGCCTCGACGGTGTCGCCGGCGACGAGCGCGATCGCCGCCGCGGCCACCAGGAACAGCACGATCAGGCTGGTGAACTGCTCGAGCGCGATCTTCCAGACGGGCTTGCCCCCAGGCGAGGGGAGCCGGTTGGGGCCGACCCGCGCGAGCCGCGCCGCCGCCGCGCCCTCGCTGAGGCCGTGCTGCAGATCGGCGTCCAGGTCGCGCGCCACGCGCTCGACCGACCAGGCGTGCCGCGGGGGGACGGTGCCCTCGCCGTCGGCCCGTCGGTCGGTCTGCGTCTGGTTGCGGTCCGTCGTCACGGCGATCGGTCCCTACCCCGCCCGTGCGGGCGGTGTGGCCCCATGGTAGCGCCGGACGTCGGAGACGGCGGCCGAGATGCCCCGCGGCCCGCGGTGGCCCCGCTCGCGCCCGCCTCTCATCGGCGCCTTACCGGACGTTCGCACACCGTTCACGCGCCCGGCGGTCGAATGCCCCCAGAGCACGAACCCCCACCCGCCGAAGGAGCCCCACCATGACCCGCACCGCCACCCGCCCCCGCCGCATCCTGATCGGCCTCGCGATCGCCGCGCTGGCCCTGCCCGCCTCGCTCGTGCACGCCGCGAGCACGCTCGCGCCCGAGACCGTCGCGATGCTCGAGCACATGGTCGCCGAAGAGAAACTGGCGCACGACGTCTACACGGCGCTCGACGCGCTCTACGACGTGCCCGCCTTCGGCCGCATCGCCAGCAGCGAGTCGCGCCACACCGACGCCGTCCGCACCCTGCTCGCGCGCTACGACCTCGCCGACCCCACCGAGGGCGACGCCGCCGGCTCCTTCGACCACCCGACCTTCCAGCAGATGTACGACGACCTGGTCGCCGAAGGCAGCGCCTCGCTGGCCGCAGCGGCCGGCGTGGGGATCACCATCGAGGTCATCGACATCGCCGACCTCGAGGATGCACTGGCCGCCGACCCGCCTGCCGACGTCGCGCAGGTGCTGAGCCGCCTGCTCGCCGGCTCCGAGAACCACCTCGCTGCCTTCGAAGCGCTCGCCGCCGACCCCGAGGGCGCCGGCACGGCGATGGCGGCCCACGCCGAGGCGCACGGCGCCCAGGGCGCCGCCGCCCACCGAGGTGGCCCCCGCGGCGACCGCGGCCCGCGCAGCAGCAGCGGCCCGCGCGGCGCTGGCCGACCCTGAGCATCCCCGCACGCTTGGATCACCCCGCCGCGGGCGGGAGGCGCGCGCCTCCCGCCCGCGGCGGGGTGATC
>JARGGE010000165.1 GCA_029210865.1 Trueperaceae bacterium | reverse complement strand
AGCGCTTGAGGGAAGCGCGCCAGCGGTCGATCATCGCCGGATCGAGCTGGTCCTCGCGACCCAGGCTCTTGAGCAGGCGGTGCTTCGCTCGGCCGTCTTGCCAGTAGCCCTCGACGAGCTGCAGGTAGGTGATGCCGCGCGCTTTCACCCGCTTGATGAACATCGTGCGACAAGCATATACCACCGTCGCCTAAACTAGCAAGTCTCTAACGCTAGTACCGTGCGACAAGGATGCGACCTCGCGACAAGGGAGAACCCGCGTCCCAAACGGAACGCGGGTGATCAGGTCAGGTCAAAGTGTCGAACTTGGGGCTGCCGGCGGCGTTCGGCGATCACGCACTCGATCTTCTCGTCTTGCAGGGCTTGCAGGTTGGCGGCGCTCACCATCCCGCGGTTGGCGACGACCACGAACGAACCGAGCCCCAGCCGATCGCGGAACTCGCGCGACGCTTCGGCCGTGCTCTTCACGTCGGACTGCTTGTCCGGGTACAGCCAGTGCCCGAGCGGCAGTCCCTCACGGGAGGTGAGCAGCGCCAGGTTCGCTTGCGGCCGGTCGCCGCGCTTATCGCGCGAGAACCCGAACGACGCGAGCTCCTCAGGGCCGGCGCCCTCGAAGGAAGTAGGTGCTGATGGTGTCGAACAGCACCAGGCTGGCGTCGGCGAAGAGCTTCTCCATCATCACGCGCGTAAGCCTGGCTTCGAGCTCCGGCCCGACCTCGGCGAGGAACTGCAGCGCTCGGTACGCGTTGGAGTTCGATGCCGTCGAACTCGGGCGCGAACACGCTCGGCAGGAACGACCGCACCAGCGATCGCTCCGGACCGGGATCGAGGGCGCGCTGGAAGACGATCGCCTTGATGACGGTCGCGACGTCGAAGCGGAACCGGCGGCCGCGCACGAGGCCGCTCAGGATCTCGCCCAGCTCGAGCTCGCGCCAGACGCTCTGCAGCGGCAGCAGGCTGCCGACCCGCCGACCGGGCGACACCGTGATCGCGTCCAGGTCGATCCCCACGACGTCGCTCGCTTCCTAGCTGGCGTAGCGCTCCAAGGAGGAGCGGAGGCGGTCTGGCTTGCGCCCTCCGCTACCGGCGGGCGTGGACGAGCTACTCGCCCGGGACGGTGGGCAGCCCCAGCGTCACCCAGTCGTGCATGCCGCCGCGGTAGTACACAATCCTATCCGCCGGAAACCCCCCGTCCAGCAGCGCCCGAATCGCCGTGGGTGATTGCGGGCACTGCGGGCCGTTACAGCAGAACACCGTGACGCGGCTGCGATCCAGCTCACCACTGCGGTCAGTCGCTTCCGCATGCGGGATGTTGAGCGCACCGGGCAGGGTGGCCTGCGCGTGAGAGCCCGCTGAGCGACTATCCACGACCGGCTCGCCCTGCCGCAGGCGCTCGAGCACCTCGAGTTCACCGACGGTGCGGACGCCCTCAGCAACCTGCATCGGTTGCAGCTGGCCCCACGTGGTATCGACCCGCACCAGATCGCTCTCCCCCGGCACCGACTGCGGCACCATTTGAGGCGGGGCCTGGCGGCCTCGTGGCATACGCTTCAGCTCATGCTCCGACATCGTTCCTCCCGTTCAGGCTGCTCACGTTGGCAGCTCGCCCGCTAGACACCCTGGAATCGCTACCAGCACGGCCTGCCTCCCTGACTGCGCACCAAACCCTTGAGTACCGAGACGACGACGGCTGGCAGGACACCGCACCACGGCGAGAAGCGCCCGTCTGTGCGCGCCGCTCGTCGACCGGTGCGTCACGCGCCGGCTCACGGCTGGACAGGGCGCCGACCATGGGGCGAGGGGCCGCAGGTCGATGGGAGCAGCACGAACTTGTTCTGCGCGTGGCTGGCATGGCGTCGCTACCGCGGCGTGATTCCGACGTGGGATCGCACGCTGACGACGGTGATCTTGTGCCTCGACCGGGTCTTCCGGTTGCTCGGTGGGGTGCCGACGTATTTGCTGACGGACAGCGAGCGGACGATCACGACGGTGCACGTCGCGGGTGTGCCGGTGCGGCATCCGATGATCGAGCGGGTGGCGGCTCATAACGGGGTCACCATCGCGACGTGCGTTCGGGCGGACCTGGAATCGAAGGGGGCTCCGAAGCGACCGTGAAGCTCGCCAAGGCCGACGACGCGGCTCGGCATCCTCCGCCTCTCGGACGCGTGCGACACTCGTTCGTCTTAGATCCACCTTGGCGCACCGTTTGCGAACGCACAGCGTGACCGCAGGCGGTGAACGTTGTCCTCGATTACCGCGCCGCTGAGGCGGAACCTCAGGTGACGATCAGAGGCGCGTGCTGGCCACCCTCGTAGTGCCCGGGCATGAAGCAAGCGATCTCCCACTCGCCGCGCTTCGTCTCGGGGATCACGAACATCAAAGAACTCGAGTCGCCCGGCTGGAGCACGACGGCCATGAACCCGTGCGCACCGTGCTCGCCTTCGGTGCCGAGCAGATCCTCGCGGTAGAAGCGCTCCTCGAGGTCCGCATCGCGCCCGAAATGGATCTCGTGCGCTGCGGCGCCTTCGTTGACGAGCCGCACCATGATGCGTTTGCCGGCGGGCAGCTCGATGGGGGCGTTGGGCTCGCCGTCGCCAACTCGGAAGTACAGCTCGCCCAGCGCGATCTGCAACCCCACGCCCTCCTCGTCACCATGCGCGAACGCGCGGCTCGCGACGAAGCTGCCGGCCAACAGTCCGACGGTCGCGACGCCACTGGTACGTAGGAACGTCCGTCTCGACATGTCCTTCATGGATGACCTCCATCGTGATGCTAGGCGGTGAGGATGAAGGTGGCGTAAAGGCGCCCGCAGCGTCGTTGGCGGGACGTTCACCACTAATCCACCCCACCTGGGGTGCCCTACCGTACCACGGTGCCGGGGTGTGTGATCGCGATCCACGGCGACGAGGAGGCATGATGGCTCGTACTCGAGTCCGCAACGACCGCCGGAAGGCTGCGCGCGTGAACCTCTGGAGGCTGGGAGGCGCAGCGCTGATGGCCGTGGCCGTCCTCGGTCTGGCCGCCACGCTGTTCGTTCGACCGTTCACGCGCGGCAACGCGGCAGCGGAGGACGCGACGGTCGTCCGCATCAGCATGTCCGGGTGGAGCCAGAAGGTCGTCGAAGCGACCACCGACGAGCCGTTGCAGATCACGATGGTCAACCTCGACAACCCCTTCCACACGGACGGCGGCGGCTGGCACAACTTCGTCGTCCCCGAACTCGACTTCGAAGCGCGCGTGGCGCCGGAGCGCACGGAGACCTTCTCCGTCGACGTGAGCAGCCTCTCGCCCGGCGACTACCCGTTCTATTGCGACATCTGCTGCGGTGGGAAAGACAACCCGTTCATGCAGGGCACGCTCAGGGTCTCCTGAGGCGGTGAAGCGACCGATGACCAGCCGCGCGTCCGCCTGGTTCCGCGCGGCCGGCGTGATCGTTCTCGTCGGCGGGGCCGCGGTGGCCCTCTCGAGCACCGGGTCGCTACCGACCGTCGCGTGGTTCGAGGCGCACCCGCTCGCCGCGTTCGGGGTCATGGTCGGTACCGGTCTGCTCGACGGGATCAACCCGTGCGCCATCGCCACGCTCCTGCTGTTCATCGGCGCGCTGCTCGCCGGTGCCGTCGCGTCGTCCCGACCCGACGGCACGGTCGACCGCCGCCGCATGTGGCGGGTGGCGGGCGCGTACGTGCTGGGCATGTTCCTGCTGTACCTCGCGCTCGGCCTCGGCTTCCTCCAGGTCGCGACCATCCAGGCGTTCGGCAACGCCCACCTGTTCACGCGGATCGCCGGCTTGGCGGCCGTCGTGCTCGGCACCGTGATGGTCGCCGAGGCGATGGTGCCCGGCATGCCGACGCTCCTGGCCATGCCCCCTGCCCTGCACGGGCTCGCACGGCGCTGGGGCCGACGCACGTCGGTCGGTGCCGCGTTCGTCGGCGGTGTCCTGATCGGGTTGTGCACCATCCCGTGCGGCGGCGCGATGTACCTCGCGATCGCCGGACTGCTGGCAGGACTCTCGTCCGACGGCCTCCGGTACGCGCTGCTCGTGGCGTACGACGCGGCGTTCGTCGCTCCGCTGGTCGTCATCGTCGGCGTCGTCGCCAGCCGACCGACGGCGCAGCGGCTCGGGCGCCTGCACGTCCGCCACCGCGGGGGCGTCAAGGCGGTCCTGGGCGCCACCGTCATCCTGGTCGGCCTGTTCGCGCTCGCGTAATCGTTCCGCCGCCGCGCGCTGCTTGCCGGCTCGGACGCGCACCCGTTTTCATCCGAGCTTGACGTGGCCCACCTAGGATCGCCGTGGAGGTGGGGCCATGAGTTCGCCGTTCATCCGCGTGGCGGTCAACGGCTACGGTGTGATCTGGAAGCGCGTCGCTGGCGTGATCCTCTAGGTCCCCGCACAGGTCCACGCACCCTAAGGAGCCACCACCATGACCGACGTCTTCCGCGACGCCATCAAGCACCTTCCGGCCGGCCGCAGAAGCCGCCTCCTGCCACTTCTGGACCGCACTGGTGGCCGGCTGGCGATCCTGCCGATCGATCAGGGCCTCGAGCACGGCCCCATCGACTTCCTCGACGCGCCGGAAGCCGCCGACCCGCACCATCAGTTCCGCCTGGCGGTCGAAGGCGGCTTCTCGGCTATCGCGACGCACGTCGGGCTGGCCGAGGCGTACCTACCCGACCACATCGGGCGCCTCGCCCTCGTCCTCAAGCTCAACGGCAAGACGGGCGTCCCGCCCGACGACGAGGCGTTCAGTCCGCTCACCGGCAGCGTCGAGGACGCGCTCCGTTTGAACGCAGCCGCCGTGGGCTACACCTTGTACGTCGGTTCGCCCGCGCAAGACCGCGACATCGCGCAACTCGCGCGGGTTCGCGAGGAGGCGCATCGCTACGGCCTCCCGCTGATCGTGTGGGCCTACCCCCGTGGTCGCGACATCGAGGCTGCGGGCGGGCGCGATTCGCCCTTCGCGGTCGAGTACGCCGCGCGCGCCGCCCATGAGCTGGGCGCCGACGTCGTCAAGGTCAACGTGCCGTCGTACGCCCCGGGGAACGCGGCGTCCTACCCCGAGGGCTACCGAGACCTCGTGCTCGACCAGGAGCAGGCGATGCGGCGCGTGGTGGCCGCGGCCGGTCGCACCCTCGTGATCGCGTCGGGGGGCGCCCGCATGCTCCCGGCGGAGGCCCTCGAGCAGGCCCGCCTCGGGCTTCGCGCGGGGTGCGCCGGCGTCATCTTCGGCCGCAACGTCTGGCAGCGTCCCTACCACGAAGCGCTCGCCCTCGCGCGCCAGTTGGTGGCGACCGTCCGCGACGAAGCCTGACGCCGGCCCCCGGAGGAGAGCGCGATGCCCGCCGAACCCGAACGCAACGTCGCTTCCACGACGCGACGCCCGGACGGAAGCGAAGCGACGCCCGCCGCGCCGGCTGCGGCCGCTGGCGACGTCGCCCTCCGCGGCGTCGCCATGACGTACGGCCAAGGCACGACGCGCGTTCGCGCGCTCGACGGCGTCGACCTCGACCTCACGGCGGGCGAGTTCGTCGTCGTCCTCGGACCCTCCGGCTCCGGCAAGACCACGCTCCTGAACCTGATCGGTGCGCTGGACGTACCGACCGAGGGCAGTGTCCGCGTCGGTGGGCTCGACCTCGGCGGCCTCGACGACCGCGGCCGCACCCGCTTCCGCCGCGACCAGGTCGGCTTCGTGTTCCAGTTCTTCAACCTGATCCCGACGCTGACCGCCGAGGAGAACGTCCGGCTCGCCGCGGACGCTCGCCGCCGACCTGGTGGCCGAGCCGCGCGACGTAGCCCGATTGCTCCGCGGCGTCGGCTTGGCCGCGCGCTCGACGCACTTCCCCGGCCAGCTGTCGGGCGGCGAACAGCAGCGCGTCGCGGTGGCGCGCGCTCTGGTGAAGAACCCGAGCGTCATCCTCGCGGACGAGCCCACCGGAAGCCTCGATTCCGCGACCGGAGCCGAGGTCCTGGCGCTGCTGCAGCGGCTGGCGCGCGACGAGGGCCGCACCGTGGTCCTCGTCACGCACGACGCGTCGATCGCCGACCTCGCCGACCGCGTGCTCACCCTCGCGGACGGACGCATGGTGGGCGATCGCTCGCCGCACGGCGGCGAGGTCGGCCGCCAGCGGAGCTCGTGATGCTCGCCCGGAAGGCGCTCCGCGACCTCGCGCGCCATCCGGGTCAAGCGGCGATGCTGGTCGCCGTGTTCGCGCTCGGCGTCGGCGTGTTCGTCGGTGTCCGCAGCTCGTTCGTCGGCCTCGTACCCGCGACGGACGCCCTGTACGAGCGCCTGGGGCT
The DNA here is from genome assembly GCA_029210865.1 of Trueperaceae bacterium. Lineage (GTDB taxonomy): Bacteria > Deinococcota > Deinococci > Deinococcales > Trueperaceae > JAABTL01. Next base: position 193 of record JARGGE010000165.1, on the reverse strand, counting down.
CCCGGACCTGGTGGTCCGCGTGACCTTCGCACCCGCATCGGTCGTGGACGACGTCGCCGACCTTCCGGGTGTGGCGGCCGCCGAAGGACGCGTCGCCTTCGACGCTTCGGCGGTCGACCACCCGGGCGTCACCGTGCGCGTGATGGGCGTCGCCACGGACGCGCTCCTGGGCCGCCTCGAGGTCGCGCAAGGC
>JARGGE010000164.1 GCA_029210865.1 Trueperaceae bacterium | reverse complement strand
CGTGGGTCCATCTGGTAGGTGCTCCGGTCGCTCGGTGCGACGAGACCGTGGTGGGCGCCGTGCCCTTCGGGGTCGGTGGCGCCCCCGGGGGCCGACCCCGCCGCGTCGCGGAAGGGGCCGTAGAAGGCGGAGGCGTACTTGACCGCGTAGGCGAGGACGGCCGTGCTGGTGAAGCCGGCGGCGTCGAGCCCGGCGCGGATCGCGGCGACCCGCCCGTCCATCATGTCGGACGGCGCGACCACGTCGGCGCCGGCGGCGGCGTGCGCCACCGCCATCGCGGCCAGGCGCGGCAGGGTGGGGTCGTCGGCGACCACCGCCTCGCGGCCGCCCGGGCGCGGGGCGGCCAGCACGCCGCAGTGACCGTGGTCGGTGTAGCCGCACAGGCAGACGTCGGTCATGAGCACCAGGTCGTCGCCGAACGCCGCGCGCGCCGCGCGCAACGCTGCGGCGACAGGGCCATCGGGGTCGGCGGAGGCGCTGCCGACGGCGTCCTTGACGGCCGCCTCGACGACGCCGAACAGCATCACGGAGCGCACCCCGGCGCGCAGCGCGCGCTCGAGCTCGGGGAGCAGGCGGTCGACCGAGCGCCGGGCGACGCGCGGCAGCGACGCGATCGGCTCGACGCGGTCGCGCCCGCCGACGACGAACGTCGGCCAGATCAGGTGCTGCGGGGCGACGCTGGTCTCGGCGACCAGCGCGCGCATCGCGGCGGTCGTGCGCAGGCGGCGTGGGCGACGGGTCATGGGCTCCCCTCGGGGCGCGGGGCGCGCGCCTGCGGTGGCGCGGACGGGCGCGTCAGCGCGTCGACGATGGCGGCGGCGGTCGGGGACTGGGCTTGCCGCACGGTCCAGCCGCGGCGGCGCGCCGCCGCGGCGGTGGTGGGGCCGATCGCCACCACGATCGTGCTCGATGCGGCGTCGTCGGGCAAGGCAGCGACGGCGGACGGGCTGGCGACCACGATCGCGTCGACGGTGCCGTCGACGCGCCAGCCGATCCCGGAGCGGTCGTACACGACGGCGATGCGGGGCACCACGCCGGCCGCGGTCAGCGCGCGCGCGAGGGCGGGGCGCGCCCCCGAGCCCTGCACCAGGGCAACGGCCTCGCCGCGCCGGGGTGCCCGTGGGTGCTCGAGCACGGCGGCGGCGAGCCCTCTGGCGGTCGCCGGCTCGGCCGCGACCGCGACCCGCGCGCCGAGCGCGCGCACGGCGTCGGCGGTGGCGGGGCCGACGGCCCCGACCAGGGTCGCGTCGTCGAAGCCGAGCCGCAACCCGCTCCACGCCTCGACCGCGCTGCGGCTCGGGAAGAGGCGCCAGCGCAGCGGCCGCAGCGCGTCGGCGGCGGCGCGGGTGGCCTCGTCGCGTCGCGGCGTCACGGCCACGAGGGGCGCCCGCACGACGTCGTGCCCCAGGGTGCGGAGGTGCGCTTCGAGGCCCTCGAGGCGTCCGGTCGACGCGGTGACCGCCACCCTCACGCAGGCCCCTGGGGGCGCCGGGGGCGCCCGAGCGCCTCGAACGCGCGCAGCGCGGCGGCTTCGGCGCTCGCCTCCGCGGCGTCGACCCGCCTCCCCTCGTACCAGGCCGCGAGCTCGATGCCGCCGGCGGCCGTGCGCACCGCGTGCGCGCCCAGCGCCAGTTGGCAGCCGGCGTCGAGCGCCGCCATCAGGCCGCGCTCGGCGTCGACCGGCCCGAAGCCGCGGACGTCGTGCAGGTCGGTGAGCACGTCGCCGAGCGGGTCGTCGCGGCGGATCTCGAGCGCCAGGGCGCCCTGGGCGGGCGCAGGCAGGAAGGTGAGGGGGTCGAGGTCGACGCGGACGAGCCCGTCCAGCTCGAGCGCGAGCCGGTCGAGGCCAGCCGCCGCGAGTACCACGGCGTCCAGCGGCCGTCCGTCGGACGTCGCGCCGTTCCGTGCCGCCGCGGCGCGCGTCGGCACGTTGCCGCGCAGGCCCGTCACGTGCAGGTCGGGGCGCCCCTCGAGCAGTTGACCCCGACGACGTGCGGCGCCGGTCCCCACGCGGGCGCCCGCCTTCAGCGGGAGCGCCCCGGCGGCCGGGTCGTGCGCGTCGGGGCGCACGAGCAGCACGTCGTGGACCGCGGCGCGCGGCGGGACCGCGGCGATCTCGAGCCCGGCGGCGGGGGCCGACGGCAGGTCCTTGAAGGAGTGCACGGCCACGTCGGCGCGACCGTCGCGGACGGCGGCCTGGACCGCCGAGACGAAGACGCCGACGCCCAGTTCTTGGATGGGCGCTGGGTCGTGGTCGGCCCGGATGGCGACGTGGACGAGCTCGGTGGCGTGCCCCAGCGCGGTCAGCCGCTCGGCGACCCAGCGCGCTTGCCACAGCGCCAGGTCGCTCGTACGGGTGGCGATCCGGATCGTGGTCGCGGGCGTCATCGCTCGACGACCTCCCGGGGTGCGACGACCTCGGTGCCGGTCGTGGGGGCGGATGCGGTCGCGGCCACCGTGGCCGGCCGGGCGAGGCCGGTCTCGGCGAGGAAGGTACGGGCGGCCGCGAGCCCGTGGTCGCGGGCGATGGCGCGCAAGCCTTTGACGGGCACGTGCGCCACCCGGCGCGCCAGCCGCCGCGCCTCTTCGGCGGGCAGCGCGTCGGCGAGCGTGGCCTCGAACCACCCCTGCAGGGCGCGGATCGACGGCGCCAGGCTGCGCTCGGCCCAGGCGCCCATCGCCTCGTCGATCCCTTCGCGCAGCAACCCCTCGGCGCTGGCGAGGTGGCGCTCGAGCGCGTGGCGGCGCGCCTCTCCGGTGACCTGCAGCGCGTCGACGTCGAGGAGCTCGATCCCGCGGGCGCGCGCGGCGCGGCCGTCGAGGGCGCGCGGGATGCCGAGGTCGACCGCGAGCTTCAGCGACGGCGCGCCTGCGAGCCAGGCGTCGTCGATCAGGCGTCCGCCGGCGACGGCGACGACGAGCACCTCGGCGTCGAGGCCATGACCGACCACGTCGGCCAGCGCGCGCGCCTCGCCGCCGACGGCCCGAGCGAGGGCGGCCGCGCGCTCGGCGTCGCGGTTGACGATCGTCAGCGCCACGCCGCGCACGGACGTGAGCGCGCGGGCGGCGATGCGCCCCATCTCTCCCGCGCCGACGACGACGGCGCGCCCGCCGCCCGCCAGGACGCGCTCGACGTCGCCGCGCGCGAGGCTGAAGAGCGAGGCGTCGCGCGGCGCGAGCGGCACCTCGCGGCGCACGCGCTTGGCGACGCGCAGCGCGGCGTCCACCGCGAACGACAGCGTCGGGTCGATGCGGCCCGCGTCGCGCGCTTCCTGCGCGGCGTCGCGCACCTGGCGCATCACCTGGTCCTCGCCGGGGTTGAGCGCGTCGAGCGAGGCGGCGACGCGGGCGAGCTGCTCGAGCGCCGCCTCGCCCACGAAGGCGTACGGCCGGCGCCGGGCGTTCGCCGGCGCGATCGCCGCCCGCAGACGATCGACGTCGATGCCCTCCGGCCGCGACAGCACCACGTCGACGCGGTTGCAGGTGCGCAGTTCGAACCACGAGGACACGCCCAGCTCGGCGAGTCGCTCCGGGAGCGGCCGCAGGGCGTGGTCGATCGCGTAGGTCTCGAGCGCTTCGGCGCCGCCGCGCCGATGCGAGACGCCGATGAGGGTCAGTTCGTCCACTAGGGGGAGAGGGTACGGCCGGGTGCGCGGGTCGTGTGTCACCGAAGTGTCACGCGCCCAGCCTCGCTCGGCCACGGCCGGGTCGCCGGGACCCCGGGGTCCGCTCGCCGCCTAGCGTCGGTCCACGCTGCGGCACCGGGTCGCGGCGATCGCCGCCGGGCTCGCGCCCGGCCCGTTCGAGAGGAGCCCGCATGCACCCCTTCCGCGCGCCCACCCCCCCACCCGCCGCGGCCCCCCGCCGCCCGGCCACCGGCGGCCGAGCGACGCGCCGGGCCCGCACCCTCGGGCTGGTCGCCACCCTGATCGCGGCGACCTTGGCCCTCGCCGCCTGCCAGGGCGACGCCACCGCGGCGGCGCCCGACGCCTGGACCGAAGCGCAGATCGCCGGCGTCTTCGACCTCTCCGAGCTCGGCCGCACCCTCGCCGTCGCGCCCGACGGCGACCACCTGACCCTCGACGGGCGCGTGCTCCCGCCGGCCGTGCTCGAGCGCTTCCCGCACCTGTCGATGGGGCGGACGCTCAACCTGCTGCGGCTCGGGGACGACGCCCTCGCGGCCATGGCGCCCGACGCGGCGGACTTCCTGGTGCGCGCCGCCCCCGGCGAGCTGCGCGAGCGCCTCGCCGGCTACGGGCTCGCCCTCGTCGACGTCCGCACGGCCTGGGGCGACGCCGGCGTCCTCGACCTCGCGGGGCTGCGCGCCACGGCCGCGCGCCTCGACGCCTCCGGCGGCCTGCAGACGGCGGGCGTCGCGCCGGGCACGCGCCTCCTCGCCGACCTGGGGATCGCGCGATGAGGCGGCTCCTCTGGGCGGTCGCGGTCGCGTTCCTGCTCGGCAGCGCCCTCGCCGGCGGGGGCGGTGGCGGCGAAGGTGGGACCGCGCCGAGCGACCCCGCCCCCTCGGACCCCGCGCCCTCGTCGTCGCAGTACCGCGCGGCCATCGTGGCGAACGCCGTCTCGGATGGCTCGTACGACGTCTGGGCGTGCAGCCAGCCGAGCTTGGCGACCTACACCACCGCTCGCGGGCTGGTGGCCACCGGGAGTTCGCCCCACAAGTCGAGCTACATGGCGCACAACGCCCGCCTCTACGTCGACGGGACGCTGGTCGCGCGCTCCCCCGACGTCGTCAAGCGCGTGTCGGGCGCGAGCGAGACCAACTACCTGACCTCGATCGCGCCGGCCACGGTCGCCCATCGCCTCTCCTGCCCGCAGGCCCTGGTCGCCGCGATCACGGCGCGCGGTTGGCACAAGGCGATCTCGATCTACGGCTACAGCGTCACCCTCTACACGTCCGACGTCACCTACGGATGACGCTCGCTGCTCCCCTTCGTACCGTCCCCTCGGCGCCGCGCCGAGGGGACGGCCCGCGCTGCGGCGCGCGGCGTGCTGCGCTCGTCGCGCTCGCGCTCGCGGGCGCCTGGGCGACCGCTCAAGCCCCGGCCGACGCGGCGCCGGTCGCGTGCGGCGACCTCGCCGGGGTCGGCCTCCTCGCCGACGGCGGCCTGCGCCCCGACGGGACGCTCGCCGCGACCTGGACCCTGATCGCGGCGCCCACCGGCACCCTCGTCCAGCGGCCGCTCGTCTTCGTCGACGGCCGCCTCGTTGCCGATCTCGGACCGGTCGCCTTCCCTTGCGGCCAACCGGTCGCCCTGGAGCTCCGCGACCTCGCGCCGGCGCACGCCGTCCACTGGGTGCTCCACGGATGGCCGCCGGTGCCCAGCGACCTGATGCCGCTCGGCTTCGACGAGGCGCGCGCCGCGTACGCCGGGCGCTTCCCGCCGGGGACCTTCGCGCTCGCCGACGTCGGCTTCGCGCGCCCAGCGGGCGGCCTCCCGGCCAGCGGCGCGCCGGTCCGCACGCGCCCGATGCCGCCCGGTGCGCTCGTCGACGACCGCGTCGAGGTCCCCGCGGAGGACCTCGACCCGTCCGGGGTCGACGGTGCCGGCGGTGCGGACCGCTGGGTCCGCGCGCCGGTCGGGGCCGACCTCCCGATCCGGATCGTCTACGAGGCGCCGGACGACGCCGCGGTGCTCGCGACGTGCCTGCTCGACGGCGAACAGGTGGCGGCGTTCGACGGCGCCGTCGTGCGACCCGCGCATCTGAGCGCCGGCGGCCTGCTCGAGGTCGACGGGCGCGTGCGGGTGGCGGCGCCCGGGTGGCACCGGCTGCACTGCCTGTTGCTCCCGGACGCCGCCGACGGGGGCGCGGACCACCCGCCGCGGCCGCTCCTAGCGCTCTACCTGTGGGGTGAGGGGCCGTGACGGGGCGTGCGGGCTTCGCTCCGCTCGCGTTCGTCGCGCTCGCGACCCTCCTGGTCGCCTGGTCCGCGCGGCCCGGGGGTCCCTGGTGGGCGTCGCTGGTCGGCGCCGGCCTCGTCTGGCCGACGCTGGTCCGCGCGCCGCCCTGGCGGGGGGCCGGGATCGCGGCGCTGGTCTTGGCCCCGGTGCCCGCCTCGGCGTTCGAGGGGTTGCGCGTGCTCGATCCCGGGCTGTGGGTCCTCGCGTCCGCCGCCTGGGCGCTGGCCTACGCGGTGGCGGGGGCGCTGGCGGCGGCGACCGTCGGGCTTGGCGCGCGCCTCGCGGTGCGTCCCGCGTGCTGGGGCCTCGGGTGGGCCACCCTCGACGCGGCGGCCCTCGTCGCAGGCACGTCCCTGCCGCTGCTCCCCGTGACGCCGGGCTACCTCCTGCTCGACGGCCCGCTGGTCGCCTGGGCCGCGGTGGCGGGGCCGGTCGCGCTCGGCGCGGCGTGGCTCGCCGCGGGCGCCTTCCTGGCGGCTGCGGCAGGCGGGTTCGGCGCGCGGCGGCGGGGCGTCCGCGGTTGGGGCCTCGCCCTCGGGATCGCTGCGTTGGGCGCGGCCGCGCTCCCCCTCGCGGCC
>JARGGE010000163.1 GCA_029210865.1 Trueperaceae bacterium | reverse complement strand
AGGGGATGCTCACGCCGCCGGCGCTCGCGCACGCGATCGCTGCCCGGGGCACGGCGGTCTGCCCGACCCTCGGTCGTGACGTCGAGGCTCAGATCCCACCGCGCGTGCGCGAGCTCGAGCAGCGGCTCGCCGAGGCGCGCGAGCGCGTCCGGCGGGCGATGGGCGGCGACGCCTCCGCGTCCACGCGCCCCTCCGGGTCGGTGACCCCGCCGACCGCGACGGCTCGGCCCGCCGCCGCGCCGGCGGCGCGACCGGCGCTGTTCGGTGGCCGCCGGCTGGTCGCGGGCGATCGCGACGACGGCCTCCTGTCGACGCCGCTCGCGTCCGCGGACGTCGCGTCTCTTGGCCGCGAGCGGCCCGCGGCGACGCGACCGACGTCGCGGTCGACGCGCTTCGCCGAGTCGCCGGCCCTCCAGGTCGAGCGGCCGGTCCGCGCGGGTCGGGCCGCCGTCCCCACGATCGCCGGGTTCCCCACCGATCCCGCGACCGTCCGGTCGGCCCTCATCTGGCATCAGGTCCTTGGCGAACCGCGCGCGCGGCGCCCGCTCGGAGGTCGATCATCGACGCTTCGGTCACGCTGAAGCTCCGCAACCCGGCCGAAGCGCTCGCCCTCTTCGGTCAGAACGACGCGCACTTGCGGGTGTTGCGGCGTCGCCTCGGGGCGCGCGTCGTGGCCCGCGGCGACGAGCTCCGGCTCGTCGGCAGCCCGGAGGCGGTCGCCGAGGCCGAACGGACGTTCCGCGCGCTGCTCGCGACCATCCGCGCCGGCGGTCAGCTGTCGACGACCGAGCTCGAGCACGGCCCGCTCGACGTGCTGGCCGGGCCGGTCGCGCCGACCGTCGGCGAGCCCCTCGGCGACGAGGGCGCGGCTGGCCCCACCCCGTCGCTCCCGGGGCGTGCGAAGCCGAAGACGGCCGGGCAGCGGCGCTACATCGAGGCCATCCACCGCAGCCCGATCACCTTCGGCATCGGCCCGGCCGGTACCGGCAAGACCTACCTAGCGGTGGCGATGGCGGTGCAGGCGCTGCACGCCAAGCGCGTCAAGCGCCTGATCCTGACGCGACCGGCCGTCGAGGCCGGCGAGAAGCTCGGCTTCTTGCCCGGCGACCTCCAAGCGAAGATCGATCCGTACCTGCGCCCGCTCTACGACGCCCTCTACGACATGCTGCCGCCCGACAAGGTCGAGGCGCTGCTCGAGCAGGGGGCGATCGAGGTCGCACCCCTCGCCTTCATGCGCGGGCGCACGCTCAACGACGCCTTCATCATCCTCGACGAGGCCCAGAACACGACCGGGGAGCAGATGAAGATGTTCCTGACGCGGATGGGCTTCAACAGCACCGTCGTGGTCACCGGCGACCGCACGCAGGTCGACCTGCCCGGCAGCGTCGCCTCGGGCTTGCACGTCGCGGAGCGCATCCTCACGAACATCGACGGCATCGCCTTCGTCTCGTTCACCGAGGCCGACGTCGTGCGCCACCCGCTCGTGGCGAGCATCATCCGCGCCTACGAACGCCATGCCTGACCGGAGCCACCGGCGCGACGGTCGCTGGTGGCTCGGCGCCGTGGTGGCGCTGGTGGTGGCGGCGCTCCTCTTCTCGGTCCACGACGACCCGGCGCGCCGGGTCCTCGCCGCCGGCGACGCGAGCCCCGACACCTTCGTCGCGCCCGTCGACCTGCAGGTGGTCGATCGCCTGGCCACGGAGCGGCAGCGGCAGGCGGCACGCGCCCAGGTGCCCGAGCTGACGGCGGTCGCCCCGACGCTCGAAGCGCTGGTGCTCGGCAGCCTCGCCGGGTCGGGGCTTCCCGCCGACTCGCTCGAGGTGGTCGTGACGGCCTACACGGCGGCCGACGGCGTCCGCGCCGAGCAGGTGCCCGAGGTCGTCGCGGCGGCCACCGCGGCGGCGCCGGCCGATCGGCGCACCGAGGTGGCGGTGGTGCTCGAGCGGCGCCTGGTGCCGACGGCGCTGGTCGACGCGGACCTGACCGAGGCGGCGCGCGCGGCGGCGGCGGCGGCGGTCCGCCCGGTGCTGCGCTCGCTGGAGGCTGGCCAGGTGATCGTGGCGGCCGGCGAGCCGCTGACGCCCGAGGTGCTCGGGACCCTCGAAGCCGCCGGCCTGTACTCCCCGCGCTTCGCGGCGTTCGGGCGCACGGTGTGGGTGGTGCTCGGGGCGCTGCTGCTCGGGGCCCTCGCGGCGCTGCCGGTGGGGTACGCGCTGGAGCGACTGGTCGGGCGCCACCGGCCGAGGCAGGTGCAGGCGCTCGTCGTCCTCGCGCTCGCGACGATCGTGCTGCAGCGCTTCGCGATCGAGCTTTCGGCGAGCTTCGTGCTCGTCCTCCTGGCGCCGCTGCTCGTCGCCGTGCTCGTCTCGGAGACCGCCGGGGTGCTGTGGGCGGTCTGGGTGTCCGTCGTCACGGCGCTGATGGTGCCCGCCGCGCCGCTGCTGACCCTCCTCGCCACCCTGGTGGGCGCGCTCGTCGCCGTGCGCCTGGTGCGCGACGTCCGCACGCGACCGGCCGTCGTGGTGGCGGGCGCGCTCGGCGGCGCGGCCGGCGGGGCCACGCTCGTCGCCTGGGTGCTGCTCGGGGGTGGGCTGTCGCCCTTGGCCACCACCACCGCCGTGGCAACCATCCTCGCCGGTGGCGTGCTCGCGGGCGTCCTCGCGCTGGGGCTGCTGCCGCTCTTCGAGGTCGCGGTCGGCTTCCTCACCGGCTTCCGTTTGCTCGAGCTCTCGTCGCCGTCACACCCGCTTCTGCAGCGCCTGCTCGTCGAGGCCCCGGGCAGCTACCAGCACTCGCTCATCATCTCGAACCTCGTCGAGCAGGCGGTCCAGGCGATCGGTGGCGACGCGCTGCTCGCGCGGGTGGGCGCGCTGTACCACGACGTCGGCAAGATGCGGAGGCCGCACTTCTTCGTCGAGAACCAGTTCAGCGGCGAGAACCCGCACGACCGCGTCAGCCCGCACCTGTCGTACCTGATCATCACCAGCCACGTCCGCGACGGCGTCGAGCTCCTCCGGGAGTACCGGCTGCCGCGCGAGCTCGAGCCCTTCGTGCTCGAGCACCACGGCACCACGGTCATGGCGTACTTCTACAAGCGGGCGCTGGAGGACTCCACGTCGATCAGCGAGCTCAACTTCCGCTACCCCGGCCCGCGCCCGCGCAGCAAGGAGTCGGCGGTCCTGCTGCTGGCCGACGCGGTCGAGTCGGCGTCCCGGACGCTCGCCGACCCCACCCAGGGGAGCATCCGCGCCCTGATCGACCGGCTGATCGAGCAGCGCCTGCAGGACGATCAGCTATCGCAGAGCCCGCTGAACCTCCACGACCTGGAGGTCATCGCCGCCACCTTCGAGCGCATGCTCACCGCCATCCTGCACCGGCGCATCGCCTACCCGAGCGCCGAGGAGATCCGAGGTCTGCGCCGTGACGGTCGAGATCCTGGACGAAACCGGCCGCTTCCGGCGGCGTAGGCGCCTCGCCGCCCTGATCCGCGCCCTGGCCGCCGCGCAGGGGTGGGTCGGTCGCGAGGTGACCGTGGTGCTGGTCGACGACGACGCCATCGCCGCCATGAACGAGCGGGACCGCGGCGTCGTCGGGCCCACCGACGTCCTGAGCTATCCCTTGCACGAGCCCGACGACACCGGCTTCCCCACCCTCCCCCATCTGGGCGACGTCGTCGTGAGCCTCGACACCGCGAAGCGCCAGGCGCGCGAGCGGGGCGTGGATCCGTGGCACGAGGTGGCCGAGTTGGTCGCCCACGGGTTGCTCCACCTGCTCGGCCACGACCACCGTGACGAGGACGAGTGGCGCCCGTTCCTCGCGCTGCAGGCCGAGGCGCTGCGGCTCGCGCGCCAGCTCGACGCCGACGCGAGCGGTCGCGGCGCGTGAAGGCGGCCCGCCGCTTCGCCCGGTCGGTCGGCTTCGCCGCCAGGGGCGTGGCCTACGGCTGGCGCACCCAGCCCCACTTCCGGTTCGAGACGATCGCCGCCGTGATCGCGGTCGGCGCGGCGCTGGCGCTCGGCAGCGGCGTCGCCGCGGTCGTCCTGGCGAGCGCGCTGGTGCTCGTGGCCGAGCTCGCGAACACCGCCGTCGAGGCGGCCGTGGACCTCGCCGCGCCCGGCCCCGACGTCCGCGCGGCGGCGGCCAAGGACGCGGCCGCGGGCGCGGTCCTCCTGGCGGCCATCGCCGCAGCCGGGGTCGGTCTGGCGGTGTTCGGTTTGCCCCTGTGGGGCTGGCTGCGCGCGGCGGTAGGCTGAGCCATGACCGTCCTGCATCCCGTGCCGCTCGACGAGGTCCCGAGCGACCTGCTCGCCGCCGCCCGCGACGCCTTCGCGCACGCGTACGCCCCCTACTCGGGCTTTCGGGTCGGCGCGGCGGTCCGCGCCGGTGACGGCCGCGTCGATCGCGGTGCGAACGTGGAGAACGCCTCCTACGGGCTGTCGCGGTGCGCTGAGCAGTCGGCGGTGCAGGCGATGGCGACCCGGGGCGAGCGTCGGCTGGTCGAGGCGGTCGTCGTCGCGGACGCCGACCCGGTCGCCACCCCGTGCGGCGCGTGCCGGCAGGTCCTCGCCGAGTTCGGTCCGGACGCCACCCTCTTCCTCGTCGGCGCGCGCGGGGCGTGGTGCACGACGGTCGGCGACCTGTTGCCCGACGGGTTCGAGCTGCGCCACGGCACCGGTCGCTGAGGGTCGCCGCGCGTCCTGGACGCGGGCGAAGGTTCTCACGCGCCCGATGTAGACTCGCGCGATGCGACCCCTTGCCCCCCGATCCCTCGTCGCGCTCCTCGCCACCGCGGCCCTGGCCCTGGGCTCGCTGGGCGTGGCGCAGACCGAGCCCCAGCGGCTCCTCCTGCTCCCGTTCGACGCCGACGACTCCGTCGCCGCCCTCGCGCTCGCCACGCCCGCCGCGCTCCAGCGCGCCCTGAACGAGATCGACGGGGTGTACGTCGGGCCGATCGGGGACGGCGCCGCCGCGCTCCAGCGGCTGGTGGACGCCGGCGACGACGACGTCCTGACCCACCTCGCCGAAGCCTTCGGCGCGCAGGCGGTCGTGCTGGGTCGGATCGTCGGCAGCGACGCGCTCGCGCTCGAGCTTGTCGTCGTGGTCGACGGCGCGGAGCGGACGTCGCGGCTCGAGGGCCGGCTCGACGACCTCGCCGGGTGGTGGCGGCTCGCGGCCGAGCGCATCGCCGCCGACGCCGGCCTCGAGGTGTCGAGCGACGACCGGAGCGCGCTGCGGACGGTCCTGGGCGACGCGCCCTCGCTGCCCAGCCTGGGGCCCGTCGGAGCCGCCAGCGCGCGGCTCCCCGGGACCCGCGTCGACGCGCTCGCGTCCGCGGCCGCCCTCGACGCGGGCTCGGCCTGGGTGCGCGCGGAGCTCGCGCGCGCCCTCGCGCTCGCCGGCGACCGCGACCAGGCGATCGCGGTGGCGCTCGAGGCCGTCGCGCTGTCCAGGACGGTCGAGAACCTGGCGACGCTCGGCGTCGTGCAGCTGGTGCTCGGCGACGCACCGGCCGCGGCCGCCACGTTCGAGGAGGCGTTGACCCACAACCCGAGCCATGCGATCGCGCTCGTGGGGTTGGCGCAGACCGCGGCCCCCGCCGACCAAGCGCTCCTGCTCGCGCGGGCCGTGGCGGCCGCGCCGCGGCAGATCGAAGCCCACCTGCGGCTCGCCGCGCTCCAGACCTCGTCTGCCGGCGCGATCCAGACGCTACGCCGGGCGGCGGAGCGGCTGCCCGACTCCGGCAGCGTGCTGACCGCGTTGGTCGACGCCACGCTCGCCGCCGAGGACCCGCGCGGGGCGCTCGACCTGCTGCGCCTCGCAGCGGCGCGGCCGTTGGGCCGGACCCCGGTCGCCTACGCGGTCGCCGTCCGGCTCCCGCAGGTCGTCGCCGACGGGGCGCTGGGCTTCGTGCGCGAGGGGATCGCCCTGTTCCCCGGTTCGGCCGACCTGCGCCGCGCCGAGGCCGAGCTGCTCCGGCGCGCCGGCGATCCCGCGGGCGCGGAGGCGGCGCTGCGCGCGGCGGTCGAGGCCGACCCCACGTCGGTGGCCGACGTCCTCGCGTTCGCGCGGGTGCTCGCCGAACGCGGCGCGGGCGACGAGGCGCAGGCCGTGTGGGCCACGGTCGCCGACCAGGCCGCCGATGCCGACCTGGTGCGCGCCGAGCTCGACCTCGCCGCCGGTCGCGCGCGCGCCGCGCTCGCGACGCTCGAGCCCTCCGTCCTGGCCGGCGAGGCCGACGTCGATCGGCGCACCTTGTACGGGATCGCGCTCGGCCGCATCGGTCGCATCGACGAGGCGCGCGACGTGCTGACCGCCGTCCTGGACGAAGCGCCGGACGCAGAGCTGGCGACGCGGGCGCTCGCGCTCCTCGAGGAGCGCGGCCGGGTGGCCACCGATGCCGACCTGGCGTTGTCGGGTGAGGCGGCGGCGAGCTTCGAGCGCGGCCTCGGCGCCCTCGAGACCGGCGAGTTCGCGCGCGCCGCGGAGGCCTTCGCGGCGGCAC